>JAHZIZ010000066.1 GCA_022601215.1 Bacteroidota bacterium | reverse complement strand
CAGATTTATCTGCTGTTGCTTGCATGAACTCAAGAGAGGAATCGATAAATTCGTTTTTATATACATCAACATAGTTGCATAGTTTTACAACTCGCTCATGCTCATGAGATTTTTTATCAACATTACTATTTTGGATACTAGATAATTCTTTCAATCGTTTTAATTTCCAATCTTTCGGAATATCCCCAATCCAATCAATCCCACTATCCTTATATTCCTCATATCGCCTAGAAACTTCCCTGATCATAGTGCAAGCTCCGCTTCCAATGTCTTTAGCTGATTATCCAGATTTTGAATATCTTCCAGAATATCGCTAACAGGTCTCAATTTTTCAGGCTTATAGAAAATCTTATTAAAATTAACTTCCACACCCACCACATTTTCTAATCGCTCAAACGGCTTGGTGATATATTTATCCATAAAAGCATCAATCGCTTGTTGGTTTTCGGATTCCTCTTTATAAAAAGGGATAATCTCGTAATCTTTTTGATAATCAGGCGTTAGCTCTACGGTAATTTCTATGCGTTCGGGCTGGGATTTGCTTTTCTTCTTTAGGCTGGCTTTAACCACGATCTTGCCACAGCCTAGCTCCTCTCTGTGCCCATTTTCTGTTTTAATCAGGGTTTCTTTATCGAGGTCAAAACCATATTGGGCTTTACTTGTGATAATGGCTAAAGGCTGTTCTTTGTAATCGAGAGATGCAAAAAAAGGCTTTATATCCTGCTCAAAATAATCTTTCAGAGATTCAAATTGCTCTGTATCGTAGTCCGTAAGTACAAATTCTGTGAATGACCGCTCGCCATTGTCTATTTTGATTGGCGTTAGTTTTTTGGCTTTCTTGCTATTTTCAAGCTGTTCTTCATAGCTTTTGCCATTTTCATCAATATTAGTGAGCATGATGGCTTGTTTGTTAAAGTAGAAATGCTCTTTCTCAAACACACGGGCGTATTCGTTATCCTTAAAACTTGCCAAGGTCTCCACGATCTCTAAACGGCTTTGCTCATCAACTTCTTTACGCTTTGAGCCTTTGCTTTTTTTCAAAGGTTTAAATTTTTCACTGGCGTTAATGAGCATGAGCTTGTCTTTACGCTCTGAGGCTTTGTTTTTATTCAATACCCATAAATAGGTATAAATACCCGTGTTGAAAAACTCATCGGTTGGAAGCTGAATAATGGCTTCTACAATATCGGTATCGAGCATCCATTTACGGATATTGCTCTCAGATGATCCTGCATCCCCTGAAAACAGAGTTGAGCCATTATGAATAACAACGCCCATCCCCACGCTATCGAGTTTAGAGATGAGGTGTTGCATAAATAACAACTGCCCATCAGACACAGACGGCAAATATTTAAACCGCTCGGTTTTGTCGTTCACAATATCTTTTTGATAGCCTTTCCAGCTTACCCCGTAAGGCGGATTAGCCACCACAACATCAAATTCTTCATTGTAAAATTTGTCATCGGTTAAGGTATTGCCGTGTTCGATTTTGGAATCTGCACGAAAACGGCTTTCAATCTTTGCCAAAGCGTAAAGCGCATCATTCCAGTCTTGCCCGAATGTCTGGGTCAGTCGATTGACATTTTGATTGATACGATCCTCAACCCCAAAGAGCATATTTCCACCCCCGCAAGAGCAATCATAGATTTTCAAAAGCGTATCGGACTCTTGAACTTTGGATGCTATAATTTCAGAAATTAAGCCGATTACATCATCAGGGGTGTATTGCTCTCCTGCGGTTTCGGCGGAGATATCCGCCCATTTTCGTTTGATATGTTCTTCAAGCGTAGTGATTTCAGAGTTATTGAATGGTTTAAGATCAATTTCGCTCCATTCCTTGGTATAACCCAACAGCACTTTTTTGGCTTTGAGCTTGGTGACAACACCTTTTATATCAAGAAATTTCTCGCCCTCTGTAGCATCCACACCAAGCAAATCTTTGGTTTCTCCATCAAAGCCATGGAGATAGGCTTCAAAATCAATATCAAATGATTTGTCATTCGCACAAATATCCTTCAGCGTTTTCTTATGCTCAAAGATATAAACGTTGTAGCCTTGCCCTTTGTCCCTTATCAGGTCGATAAAATCTTCTTTATCAATCTCGGCTAAAGCCTCTTCGCCATATTCCTTCTTCATTTCATCTAACATGCGAATAAGGCGACTTTCGATCATAGCCAAGGCAAAAAACGGCATCATAAAGGACGGCCACTCAGATTCCTTAATGCCTGACCCCCGCAATAAATCAGCGGTGTTCCAAATTTTGGATTCATATTGCAAAATATTTTTCATAATTTTTTTATTCTAAATATTTAAATTTTGGGCTTGATGATTTAACACTAAATGAAAAATTTTCCTAAGAAAACAGCTTATTAGTGATTTACACTTAATGATAGTAAAAAACACAAACCCCGCCTGGTCGATAAGACCAAGCGGGAAAGAGGATCAAGCATTGATCCGTTCTATTTTAAGTGCTTCTCGTGCATACTGACTCAAGGTTTTGTCTGCCTTGAAGCTAAGATCACGTTCAATCGGTAAGCCCAAGAGACCACGGGCTTGAGAAAGCTCGGTGATACTCACATTTCCAAGCTCTGGAAACCCCAGACCAAGATCACACAGTCCAAAAGCGATATCTGGGCAGTCTGGATCAATCTCTGTTAGAAGCCATGTGCAATTTGCATCAGGGGTAAACAGTT
>JAHZIZ010000065.1 GCA_022601215.1 Bacteroidota bacterium | reverse complement strand
GTTAGTACCTGCTGGGTCAGTAAGCTCTGTGTATACTCCATTAAGAAGGTATCCAAAGCTATCAAATCCTGGTCCATCATCGGTAGAGTACATCCAGTCGAAAGAAATAGACTCATCAGCTGTAACATCTACAGTGAAGTCAGTGAATCCTTCTGTACCAGATTGGTTGTCACTACTAATAGTAACAGCCTCAAAAGTTGATGGCATAAGAGCCAATAGGTCTTCTGGGTTGATTTCAGTAGTTCCATCAGGTCCTACTTCGATCGTTACATCTTGACAGATTAAGATAGGATCAGTAACATCTAATACCTCTACAGTAGCGGTACAAGTTGCAGTGTTTCCAGAATCGTCAGTAACAGTTACTTCAATTTGGTTGAGTCCTAAATCAGCACAAGTGAAATCGATGGTTGTATCTGCACCTGGCACACAGTTTCCAGAGAATGTGTATACCCCGTCAGATCCTGGTCCTGGGTTAGCCCAAGCTGTACCATCAAAGTTTAATGCATCATAGTCACCAGTTCCAGAAGCTGTAGATACTTCCCAAGCCACAATACCTGAGGCAGAAGAACTAGCAGACATAGAGATCCAGTAGTTAGTAGGAACACCTACTTGAGAAGCAAATGTAAATGGTGTTAAGTCAAATACCGTTTCACTTACATCAAATCCGAAGTTGTTTCCAACGACTACTTGAGAAGAAGGCGTAATTCCAGCTTCAGTACCAATTACAGCACCTGGCTCACCGGCATTATCCTCATAGTATGTAAAGTCTACATTAGTAATCGTAGCCCCTACATCGTGGAATAAGTTAGCAGTGATTTGGAATAATTCGAAATCAGTATCAGCAGCCACAACAAGGTCGTTGGCTACAATAAATCCATTTTCAGGATTTGTAAAGTATCCATTTTCAAAAGCGTTACTTGGGTTAGAAGTGTTCTCACAAGTAAGATCTCCTGGTACAGAAGCTGTCCATCCACAAGCTTCATTTACCCCTTGGATTAAATTAGTCACGTCAATTGACGCCATTCCATTAGCATCTAACTCAACTTCTAAAACAGCGGAAACAGGTGCTGTGAACGTCTGTCCAGTGTTAATAGTTCCTGGCGTTGAAGCCATAGAAGGACTCCAAATGTAATCACCATCACTATTTCCGTTACCCGTTAGTTGCAATGACTCTCCTACTGGTGTTCCAATTTCAGCTACGCCAATATCCGTAGACATTAATCCTGCTGCGATACCATCGGTAGCGGTAAACTCACCTTCATAACTTAAAAATTGGATGACTACACCATTTTCAACCAATACAATTCCGTCTGGCGCACCATTTTGGATTCCTGTGATTGGAAAATTAACGGCACCATAACCATCGCCTTCATCGTCAATAGTCCCGGTTAGAGGAACGTTGTTGTATTCTGCTCCACCGTTTCCGTTGTATAATACAAGAGAGAAAGCGGATAAATCAGTTCCAGCAGGACCTGCAATTTCAATCGCTTCATCTTGATCTCCTCCAACGTTATCGTAATGGAGTTCGTTAATAAACACTGGGATTCCGTTCACACCGCCTAAACAAGTAATGACAGGAGCAGTTACGTCTTCTACAGTTACGTTTGCCGTACATGTTGAACTATTTCCAGCATCATCAGTAACGATCAAAGTGAATTCATTAGTTCCAACGTTTGAACAATCTAAACTTAATTCAGAAAATGAATTAGGGACGTATAAGAGAGTTTTAATATTCTCGTCAATAAATCCATTTGGTTCTAAAATAGAAGTGGTAGTTTGCGCTAATAAGTCTAGTGTGTAAATAATGTCGCATCCCCATGTTGAAGAAGCTACCACTTTACCATCACCAACATAGGCCATAGATTGTGCCGTTCCAAAACAACCATTAGGAAGTCCAGTTCCAATTTCAAAAGTAAAAAGTAAGCCAGTGTTTCCTGAGGTATCCACTTCATGAATCTGCACTGAGCCATCTCCACTACCTCCTCCACTTGTGGAATATATTATTCGGTCGTTATCGTAGTCATAAGTCATCCCTATTCCTCCTATGGAAGCAATTGAGGTAAAGGCAGAAGCCGTACTCGTTGCTATATCGTAAGTATTGATATTTCCATTACCAAAAGAGACATAAAGCGTACCATCATTACCAAAGACTAAGGCGTTAGGGTTATTAGAGCCTGTACTTGATTGTAGTAGTCCAAGATTTGTACCTACAATTCCTGTAGTCAAGTCAAATTCAAATAAGCTTCTTGGCGTATTAAAATCATCTCCTCCTATTAAGTATCCTTGTCCATTTAGAGGGTTAATAGCCACACCATAGTTGATCCCCACACCCACTGAGCTATAAGTGGCATTAGATACCGAAATTGCGTCATTGGCGGGATCGTAATTATAGGTAGTTGAATTTGGGTTACCTACGCCTAAGTTTACAGGCCAAGGATGAAAAGCATAAAGCCCTGCTTCAAAACCAAATGGATTTGCTTCTATACTGAAATCTACATTCCCACAGTTATCGGTACTTCCGCCGTCTAGTTCAAAACCGTTTAGCGTATAGTTTCCACTTGCGTCTAATTGCACCGTAATGTCTTGGCAAACAGCCATTGGAGCCTCAGCGTCTTCTATAGTAATTGTAAAAGAACAAGAAGTACTATTTCCGGCTAAATCTGTGGCAGTGAAGGTCACTGTATTTACACCTACGGGGAAAGCACTTCCACTAGGCAAACCGGCAGTTTGAATAACGGTATCCAAATCTCCGTCAGGGTCTGATGCAATAGGGTTTGTGAAACCAACAACAGCTTCACATAATCCAGCTGCTGCCGGCGCTACAATATCAGAAGGACATGCAATAACAGGAGGGTTTCCAGTAGCACCCATTCCAGTCACACTGAAAGTATCTACTGCAAAATCTTCGTCTCCAGAGTTTGCACTAACCGTAAGTCTTAGATCTAATGTAGTTCCAGAGCCAGCGATCGCCTTTGTAAAAGATTGAGCTGCACCAGTAAGTACCGTTCCATCTCCAAATCCATCAAAGTTGGTGTCTTCGGCAAATACTTCATTACTTTCATCACCATTTGCTTCAAAAGCAATTAGATTTGTAAATCCTCCACCATCTATCTGGTATTGAACTAAGATAAAATCTGCGCCATCGATATCTCCAGGAGAATCAAAAAACTCAGCAAATTCACCACTAAACATCAAGGAATTCAACCCCGTAATGTCTAGTCCAGTCCAATCGACAGTAATAGGAAGCGTGGCTCCCTCGCCGTCAAGATCCATTCCGGCCATAAACCCACCACTAAATCCTGTATAGGCTTTTAGGTTTGATGGTACTCCATCGGGGCCATAGTCATCTACAACGGCGAGCCCAAAGTAGTCACTAAACCCATCTGAAAAGAAGGGAGTGGACGTAGTAAACGCAGTTGCATCATCAAAAGTTTCATTCAATACCTGTCCATACGAAAGAGCCGCAAGACACATAAAGAATAGCGTAATCATTTTTTTCATTTGATTGTATTTTAGATAAAAATTTTTAGTGCTACAAAGATACAAGAAACCCCACTGTCATAGTAGGGTTTTCAGGTTAAGTTATCATGAAATATAAACAAGAATTCAGGTAATTTTAGTTGAGTTTATCTGTTAATTTTTTAAATACCTTTTTTGGATTCTTCTCCTCATATAAGACGGCATAAACGGCATTAATAATAGGTGTTTTTGCCTTTTTCGCACCTTTAGCTTGGTTTAATTTATACGCACTATTAGTAGCATAATACCCCTCGGCAACCATATTCATTTCCATCATGGCACTTTTTACGGTGTATCCTTTTCCAATCATATTGCCGAACATTCGGTTTCTACTAAAAGTAGAATAGCCGGTTACCAATAAATCTCCTAGATAAGCAGACCCATTGATATCACGTTTCATCTTGTGCACCTTTTTCACATAGCGCTTCATTTCACGTATAGCATTGCTCATCAATACCGATTGAAAGTTGTCTCCATATCCTAGACCATGGGCGATGCCTGCGGCGAGGGCATAGATATTTTTAAGCATGGCCGCATATTCGGTTCCTATTATATCATCACTCGTTGTACATTTAATATACTTACACGAGAGTTTGTCCGCGACTAACTGAGCCTTTTCTTGGTCTGCACAGGCAATGGTAAGGTAAGATAGACGTTCTAGAGCAACTTCTTCAGCATGACAAGGGCCTGTAATTACCCCAATGTCTTTAAAGGGAATGTTGTGATGTGTAAAGAAATGATCTCCTACGATAAGGCTGGTTTCGGGTACAATTCCTTTAATGGCAGAAAAAATCACTTTGCCTTTTAAGGATTCAGTGACTTTTTCAAGTTCTTTGTAGACAAATGCAGACGGAATCACAAAAATGAGATAATCTGCATAGGCTACCATTTCATTAATATCATTGCTAAGTTTTAATTGCTCGGTATGAAACTCAACCGCACTTAAGTAATTGGGATTGTGTTTTTCTTTTTTAATATGCTCTTTAGCATATACACTTCGCATGTACCAGCCTACTTCATCTAGATTTTCACATAGCATTTTTACAATTGCGGTAGCCCAACTACCCCCTCCAAATACTGCAAACGTCGGTTTTTTTGCCATAGATTGTCTTTCTAACAGGTAAAAATAAGAAATGCAATGGCATTAATACTAAATTTCAAATTTCAATCTGTAAATTCAAACATAAATAATTGATTTACAGTTGTTTAATAATTTTGGCATGCTTTTAGATTTCGTCTACACGAACCTTAAAATCCAAACATTATGAAAACAGTAAAACTACTTTTCGGATTTGCCCTTTTGGCCACTTTATTTACTTCTTGTTATACCGAAGTAATTGTTGATGACCCAGTAATTATAGACCCAGTGCCTACAGTTACCTTGGAAGAGGTATTAAATAGTAAAGAACTATGGTATGTTGATATCAATCGTTCCAATGCCAATGGAGAAATACCGTTTATGCAAATTGCATTTACCTTGTCTTTTAGAAATGGTGATGTTATGGCGAACAACAATCTAGTGGGTGTTGGAGAACAAGGTTATGGTTTTGGAATCGATGTAGGATACTATAACACCGTGACAGATGAGCTAGATATTTCTCATGATCTTGATGGATTTTATACTTTTCAAGTAACTCAATTGAATTCAAGAGAGATCGAATTATATCATAGTGGGCTAAATCTGAGATATATTTTGGTAGGATATCAAAGAAGTACGTTCGATTATGAATTGCTTTTTTATGATAATATCCACTACTTTATGCAAGAGTACGTTACCTGGGAAAAGGTGTATACCAGTACTTATGGAGAACCAAACGAGTTT
>JAHZIZ010000064.1 GCA_022601215.1 Bacteroidota bacterium | reverse complement strand
AGCAAAAGCCATTTCTTTTGAAGACAAAGGAAATTATCGTGGGGCGAAAGTCATAGGAGGAGCCATTTTTAACACACAGCTAGATCGGTCACACCCCGTTGCATTTGGATATAAGAATCCTCAACTACCAATTTTCAGAAACAGCACGTTGTTTTTAGAAGCGGACACTCAAAGCTTTAACAATCCAATACGGTACACAAATACCCCGCTATTAAGCGGATATATTTCTAAAGAAAATTTAGAAGATTTAAGAAACACATCGGCTTTCAAAATTAAAAATTCAGGTCGAGGACAAATTATCTACTTTACAGACAACACTAATTTTAGAGCCTTTTGGTATGGGACGAATAAATTATTAATGAATGCCATTTTCTTTGGCGATGAGATGTAGAGAATAAAAGAGTCTGTTTTTCAACAGACTCTTTTTTTTACTTGTCAAAATGTTTCTTTTTAGGGAAATCTGGGGCATATGATTTTTACTGTATGTTTCATTTTGAAAAGTAATATGCTACTGTAAATTAATAGAAAAAAAATTAAAATTTCACTAAAAATCAATAAAAACCCCATTCTTAAACCGAATTTCTTACCTATTTCTCAAAGAGTAGGGCTGTAAACCTTACTATTACACCTAAGAAAACTATAACGGCTTCAGTGCTTTTTAGTCATTAAAATTGTACATTTGCGCCCTTCAAAAAGAGCGTATTATGTTACAGAAAACCATCAAAAATTTCACACAAAACCCTAAGAATGATATCTTATCGGGACTTACTGTGGCTCTAGCCTTAGTTCCAGAAGCGGTTGCATTTGCCTTTGTTGCTGGAGTAGACCCTTTAGTGGGATTGTATGGCGCCTTTATGATGGGAATTATCACCGCACTATTTGGAGGTAGACCAGGAATGATTAGTGGTGCAACGGGTGCGATGGCAGTGGTTATGGTAGGGTTAATACGAATGGGTAATGAAGTTGGAGCTTCGTTGGCAACACCTGTTGAAAATTTGGGATTACAGTGGCTCTTCATCACTTTGCTTATTGTTGGCGGAATACAAATACTGGCAGGGGTATTGCGACTAGGTAAATTTGTTAGACTTATTCCACACCCCGTAATGATGGGATTTGTTAATGGTTTAGCCATCGTTATCTTTTTATCTCAATTGGGACTTTTCAAAGAAAAAGTAGGAGAAGAAATGCAATTCATGCAAGGAACCACCCTATGGCTTATGCTAGGATTAGTGGCCTTGACAATGGGAATTATGTTTGGACTCCCTAAACTCACAAAAAAAATACCTGCAGCGCTAACCGCAATAGTTGTGGTAGCAGCCATTGTGATTTTTGGAAAAATTGATGTGAGTACTGTAGGATCTTTTATTCGTGATGGTGGTGGTGCTGGATTGAAAGGTGGACTTCCCACCTTCCAAGATCAAATTTTCACCCTATTTTACACCATTGGAGATCATATTTGGGACATTCTCTCTTATGCCATAATCTTAGCCGCTATTGGACTTATCGAATCACTAATGACACTTAATCTCATTGATGAAATGACCGAAACCCGCGGAAGTGGAAATAGAGAATGTGTAGCCCAAGGTGGAGCAAACATTCTCAATGGGCTTTTCGGCGGTATGGGTGGTTGTGCCATGATTGGACAGTCCATTATCAATGTAAATTCTGGCGGTCGTGGACGTCTTTCTGGAACCATAGCTGCAATTGCTCTGCTATGCTTTGTTCTCTTTGGAGCTCCTCTTATTGAACAAATACCTATTGCGGCACTCGTGGGTGTCATGTTTATGGTGGTCATTGGAACTTTTGCTTGGAGTAGTTTTAGAATACTTCATAAAATCCCAAAAAGTGATGCTTTCGTACTCATTGCCGTTTCGGCGATCACTGTTTGGCAAGATTTAGCTGTTGCGGTTATTGCAGGAGTGATTATGAGCGCCCTAACTTTTGCTTGGAAAAGTGCTACCAAAATTAGAGCCAGAAAACATACCAAAGAAGACGGAACCAAGGTATATGAAATATGGGGGCCTTTGTTCTTCGGATCTACGACAGCATTCAACAGTAAATTTGATGTGGCCAATGATCCTGATACTGTAGAAATAGATTTTATCGAATCGAAAGTAAGTGATCACAGCGGTGTAGAAGCCTTGAGAAACTTAGCTAATAAATACATTGCAGCCAATAAAAAAGTGACCCTTACTCACCTCAGTCCAGACTGTAAGGCTTTACTATTAAAGTGGAGTCCAGAATTTTCAGACATTATACGAGATAGTATTAATGATCCTCGTTATTATGTGGTTACAGATTTAATGGATAGTGAAGTGTAACTACTCGAGGGTTCGGTTGAAATAAAAATCCATTTTTTGGGGTGATCCATCAACATTACCCGATACCCAGGCATGAATTTTATCTGCTTCGGGTTGGGTATAAATAATCTGAGATGGAAACTCATTCTCTATATTTTCGAAAGTAAATAAATGTTCTGCATTTGGCACTTGAGTAAATACGACGGGATTAGGTTCTGCTCCCACCGTTTCAACAAACAACCCTACAATACCTTTATTTTGAAATAAACGCATCCGTTCGGCAAAAATGGTATCGCCATCCTTCATAGTGATACTCATACCGATAAACAGACTGTCATTCTCTACCTCCCAACGTTCGTAAGATTGGGATCCTTCAGAAATATTACTCCAACTGCCCAGAATCCAGTTCAATGATTGCAAAGATTCAAAAGAAGATTCAGGGGTTGTTTCCAACACAATCGTATTCTCTTTCTTCACTCTATCGTTACAAGCTAGTAAGCTTATGAAAACTAATACTAATATCCAGCGCATCATGGGTATATTTTTTTTGGAAAGATAACTATTCTGATGGTTTTACAACAAAAAAAGAGTTTTCAGAAGATACTGAAAACTCTTTCATAAATACTATGTACCCTTTGTTCTTATTGCACGATAAGCTTCTGTGCCTTAAGATTGTTAACACGTACAAAATACGCTCCTGTTTGTAATCCTGAGATAGGCAAACTATAGTTAGTTAATGCGCTTTCAACAGCAACATCCATTACTTGCTTCCCAAGAATATCATATACTTGTATACGCTCAATAGGGCTTTCAGTTGTAGAAAGGT
>JAHZIZ010000063.1 GCA_022601215.1 Bacteroidota bacterium | reverse complement strand
AATTCACTAGTAGATTGACCAGTTAAGGCCTTGAGTTTTCGATGTAATTGCATTCTACTTACACCCATTGCGTCGCAAAAAGAAGAAGCACTAAATTCCGAATTGGTGAGTTCTTTATCTAAAACTGTTTGTAGTCTTTGTAGAAACAGTTCATCTGCTGAAGACACCGCTATTTCCTTCGGAGTTAGAATAACCTCTTGTGTAAAGCGTTCCTGAAGTTTTCGTCTATTTTCCAGCAGGTTGTGTACTGTAGCACTTAACAATTTCGAATTAAAAGGCTTCGTGAGATAGGCGTCAGCACCAGTTTCCATTCCTTTCAGCTTATCTTGATTTTCTGTTTTAGCGGTGAGTAATATAATCGGAATATGGGCAGTTAGTTCTTGATTTTTTACAATGGAGGCCATAGATAGGCCATCTTTTCCAGGCATCATGACATCGCTTATTATGATATCTGGAATTAAGGATGTTGCTAGTTCCAGTCCTTCTATTCCATTTTTCGCCAAATGAACGATATAAATATCTTCAAAAAGAGTCGTTAGATAACTTCTAATTTCTGAATTATCTTCAACAATGAGCAGTTGAGGAGCATTTTGCAACAACGTGTTCGTTTTTTCCAGAGACGAATTGCTGATTTCAAGTGTATTAGGTTCAAAAGTTTTATGCAACTGTTCAGAAAGTATTTCTGAGGCTATATAACTTGTTTTCTTTATTGGAATAGTAATCGTAAAAACTGTTTCTTCATCTGGTGTACTGTTAACAGTTATTGTTCCATGATGTAACACTACTAGTTCTTTGGTCAAGGCTAGACCAATACCCGAACCTGGATTGTTTGGGTTGGATTGATAAAATCGGGTAAATATAAGTTCTTGTTCTTCTTTAGTTAATGTGCTTCCAGAATTATGTATGCTAAGGATGTAAACGTCTTCTTTGGCTTTACCATTGATCGAAATCTTTCCTGATTCGGGGGTGTATTTAAAGGCATTTCCTAAAAGATTTGCGGTTATTTTTTCCATGGCATCTCGATCAAACCATGCCTCTTTATGTGGGTCAAATGAATAGGTGTAATTGATGTTTTTTTCTTGAGCGATATAGGAAAAGGTGTTTGCTTGCGCGCCTACAAATGTATCGATTGATCCAGGCTGCACTTGTAATTTTAAATGCCCACTTTCTAGCTTTGAAAGGGCTAATAATTGTTCTACCAAAGAGGCAATTCGCTGCGTGTTAACGTTGGCGACAGTTAGATTTTTCCTATCGTTAGGGGATAGTTTTGAGCTTTGTAATTGATCTTCTATGGGGCCTTTTATCAAGGATAAGGGAGTTCTAAACTCATGAGAAATGTTCGCAAAGAAAGTGGATTTGGCGGCATCTAATTCCTGTAGTTTTTTGGTGGTTTTTTGTCTATTTCTGAATTGAAAAAAGAAAAATATAGCACCTAGACTGGTTAGTACCAGTCCGGCTATAAAGAGATTTCGTTGGTTCTTTTTTTCCGCTGAAGCTAACTGATTTTGCGATGTTAATAGGCTGATTTCTTGTTCCTTTTTTTCAGATTGGAATTGTGCCTCTAAGGCTTTGGTGATCTTTTGGTCATTTATAGTAGCTAAGCTATCTTTTAATAGCGTTATCTCTCTCAATGTGGTTATTGCACTTGCGTAATTTTGTTGCTCCTGTTCTAGCGAAGCGATATTATTTAATATGCTAATTCGGTTTTCTAGGGTCGAGAATTTCTCAGCGGTTTGTAAAGCGCTAGTGTAATAAGTCATAGCAGCTGAGAAGTTTCTTTTAGTTTGTTCAATCTCTCCAAGATTTCTAGAAGCGGTAATAATGCCAATGGGCAGTTGAATTTGATTGCTTACTTCTAAGGAGGAGGTTAAAAGCGTTTTAGCTTCAGAGATTTTTCCTTGATGCTTTAAAATTTTGCCCAAATATAATTTACCTTCGAGTATATTCATTAAGGCGTTAATTTTTTCAAAGTAGGCTACAGCATTCTCTAATGTATCCGTGTTGAAAGCATCTAGAGATTCACTTTCAATAGCGACTTCTGCTAGTTTTATATTGCTTTTGTGAGTTTCAAAGGTCTTGTCAAACTTTTCACTAGCAATGAGCGCTTCATTTAAGTATTCTTTGGCCTTTTGGAAGTCTTTCATGCCAATAAAAACCTCGCCCAAATTGATAAGAACTTGAGCACTCAATCTCGCATGTAAGGTGGAATCCTTTTCTATAATGGTAAGTGCACTTAGGTAATTTCGCATGCTAGATTCGTATTCCGAAATATTAGAATGATACACCCCAAAAGCCCTATACAGATTTACTTTAAGATGATCCGTAGCCTCTGGATTTCGGTCCAATTCTTCCTTAGCATTCGATAGTTCAGTAAAAGCCTCGTTAGGTCGTCCTGTATTGGCAAATGTCATAGCTGAGAGAATTTTCGTCTCGTTAAAAAGAAATGCATCATCTAAGCCAGTTATTTTGTTCATTACTTTATCAAAATAGAATAGAGCACTGTCTGCGTTTTGCCGTTGGTAGAAATGGGTACCCATATAATGATTTCTCCACGCAGAAATAAGAACATCGTTACGATATTCTGGAAAAACCGTTTTAATGAGTATTACGGCAGAATCTGGATTGGTTCGAGCTGCTTTGTAGAATTGAGAATCCATGGCCATAATAATGGAATCTCGATCTGGGGTTCTAGGATGATTTTGACTGAATATAGAAAGGGATAACGAAGTGAAAACGAGGAATAGAGTTAGTCTCATGGGTCGATCAGCTGGTTTGTATGATAAAGCTAAACAATATTATGCAAATCAGACATTTAGCGCTTGTACTATTGTAACCAAATCATGTTACATGGTAACATTATCGAAAGCGATACATGGCTACTTCATTTGGACCTGTGGTGGTGGTCAATAGCGTAGTATTTTTAAATTGGCTCAAGGTTGCTTTTTCTGTTCCATAAACTGGGAACCCTGGAAGTAACGAACCATCTTTGCTATATATGTATACCTTTTTTTCTTGTATTTCGGTTACGGTTACTAACGTACCTCTACTGGAAATATAAATGGAAGGTCGGGTGTAGGTACCATAGGGTAATTCAATTAATTTACCGTTAATTCGGAGTAAATTTTCATCCAAAGTGACTTTCGTGGCTCCTTTAATATCAAACCAATAATTGGAGCTCACCGCAAGAGATCTTGTGGTTATTTTTCCTTTTTGAGAAATACTCTTTTTGCTATTGTCTTTCGTGATAACCACAAAGTCATTTCCTTCTTTTGAAATAGGAATGTCCGAAAACTGAAATGTTTTGCCAACATTCACTCGCTCTTTCCCTGTTCTACTCAACAAATTGAGCGTTCCGTTTTCTTCTGGGATTACAATATAATCTTTCGTTCGCATCCGTATGTGCCTCGGTGCATGTACAATCTTTGACTCTGCCTTTTTAAAAGTAAAACCGTTTACAATTTTACCTTTACTATCGTACATAAACACCTTTTTGCCTTGAGTCACCACAAATCGATAATTACGTTTATTGTCGTAGTCAAAAACCGATAGTGGTTGAGTTATTTTATTGTTGAATTTCTTCGGAAATGGTCCAACTGGGTTTCCATTTCTATCTAAGATAAATAGGCTTTTTTCTGTAGCGAAGGCAAGTTGTTTTTTACCATTTTTTAATATGTCAATTTCTTGAATTTCTCCTAAAATGGGATATTTTAATTGCTTTTTCCAAAGAACTTTTCCACTACTCGATAGCAGATATAAATTCAAATTACTATCCTGAACCACAATGTCTTTACCTTTGGTTCGATGATTCGTGAAAAACTGAGGTCCTCTGAGGACAGGACTCTCTAACTTTGTTGCAAACACCTGAGCAACCCCAATGCTTACAGATGCATTCTTGGAAGCTTCTTTGCACACCAAATTAACATGTGTAAAGTCACGATCCTGACTCAACTGAAAAACTGCTAACGGATGATTTTTAAGGGCACTTTCTTCTACACCTAAGACAGGTGCCATCCAAGAATCAAGGACGCCATTTAAGTTGAACACCGAAAATGAAGATGACTTGCTTAATTGGGATACTGAATTTTCATAATAAGGGGCCTTGCTTAGAGTTGCATTATTTCCATAGTCTGTAATAATCTTTTGCGCCATTCCTTCCGAAGATGAAAAAATATAAAAGCCACCCAATTGAAAGACAAATTCAGGATCAATTTGGTCGATAAGAGGATAAAAGGGTGTAAAGAAATCACCAGCCCCTTCTATAGCGTAGAGTCTCGTTTCTCTAAAGGTTCCTGCATCGGTGAGTAACGGCTGCAACATCTCTTGTGTTGTCTCCAATTCAATACTTTTTATTGCGATAACAGTGCCTTCAGTAAATGATATGCTTCCAATTTCGTCCACTGTTTCGAAAACCGGGTCTAAGGCAAATTGAGCCCCGTGAAATTTACTTAGATTGGAGGACAGAATTTCGGTATCACTACAAGTGAGTACCCTTACCTGTTTGGCACTTATTGGTGTAATAGTGCTGATACTATTTCGTTTGGCCACTAACCCTTTAAAAATTTCGGTCATTTTAGGCAGGCTATCTTGATTTATCATAACACCACTAGCCACAATACCTTCTGGACTCAAGTCCATTTTTACTAGAGTTCTTGACGCAAGCTGTATAGTAGTGGAGTCGCTAACTTGGGTAACCTTTGGTGTGGTGATTATTACCATTTGATCCTCTTGATCAATATTAAAAAGCTTACTCGTAAGACTGTCTTCAAGCTTTTTGCCATCGATAATATCTTTCATAATGGTGGCAGAAGTAGAGAGAACGAACATGCTGTCTATAATAGCGGTCGTAATTTTCGAACCGGCTCTTTCTGTAAGCGTATATTTTTTATAAATCGATGTTTTTAAAGGGGAAAGACTATCTCTAGTATATACTTCTGGATGGTTCTTTGTGATGAATATAGTTTCCGATAGACTATCGTTGTTATCAGTAAATATCAGTACGCTTTCACCCTTAGGGTGAATATTGGAAACTATTTCAGAACGATTCTTGAAAAAATCATATATCGCAGCATTTTTTAGTTGCGGTAATAAGGTGTTGATAGCGATATCGGTTTTAGTAGTCTCAAAATTTGGAATTTTCACTAAAATTTTGGCCTGCATTGGAATGTAATCGATCATATTATCACTTCGACTAAGCTGTTT
>JAHZIZ010000062.1 GCA_022601215.1 Bacteroidota bacterium | reverse complement strand
CAGCTGAAGATATAATACAAAATGTTTTTATAAAATTATGGCAACAACGTAGAGCGCTTAAGCCAAACTTATCTATTAAAAGTTTTTTGTATAAGTCTGTTTATAATGAATTTATTGATCAATATAGAAAACAACAATCAATAATGCTTCTTGAAAAAAAGTATATTGAAACCTTAGATACTATTGTTGAAAATAAAGATGAAAGATATATAGAAAGATTAATTGCTATAGTGAAACTTGAAATTCAAAACCTTCCTCCTAAATGCAAACAAACATTTCTATTAAGCAAACAAGACGGGTTAACAAATATTGAAATATCTGAATACTTAAATATTTCGATTAAAACTGTTGAGTCTCATATAACTAAAGCATTTAATATCCTACGAAAAAAAGGAGGGGATAAAATGAATAGTATTTTGTTCATTCTTTTTAAAACAAATACAAATACTTTCTTACCATCTGTTTAAATTTTGGTAATTGAAACTACCAAACATAATGTATCTCTTGAAATTTTCTGCTCATTTCTTTAATATACCATTATTACAAAGGCAAACTAATTTTATTGTTTTCAATCAAAATTGGAATATTTACTATTGGATCATTTAAAATATTCTTACGATAGGAGTTTTATTAAGCCCCGTTATTCGTAAATTTATACGATAAGAATCATCCCATGGCTGAGTAAGTGTACTTAAAATATTTTCTAATTCGACATGAATAATGTCTTCTTTTATTGTTGCCGATTTTACTTTAATGTGCCATCCATACCTATAAACAATTCTTTTTCAAAATCAAGATAGATGCCTCAAGCCCTCTGCCTGCTTCTGCTAATCCCGTAAATACACCTGAACCTATTATGCGTAAGTGAATGTTATGGTGAGGGCATCACCAGCATTTAGGATTATAGGTTCAAAATTTATGTGTTGCGTGTTGGATGTATCTTTTAAAACGATATCGGTTGCCGTATCATTGATGTGCATTGTAGCAGCTGTAATGCTTTTTCCTGTATCGAAGGAAAGGGTACTTAACTTTAGTTTGCCATAGGCTATTTCTAATATATTCTGCTGAAGATTTACTTCTCTCTTCTGGATAAAAGTACCCCAAGATTCTGCTGTTGTAAAGGCAGATTTAAAATCTTCTGGGTTGATTCTGGGTGCAAACCCTAAATATCCTTTAGGGCCATGATACTGATAACCACAAGCAGCCAAAAACACCCCATAGGCAGCCATAGAACGAGAATAATGGCTAGAACATTCTACTTCATCGTAAGGGTTACGCTTGGCAGCGCCATAGCGCTCATGAACAGCTTTCATAATGGTGAGTCCTTCGGTAAGCATACCTTCCCAAACCATATGAGAAGCTACTTGATATTCAAAACCATTCATACATTCATCAAAATATGCTCCAGGACCTTCCCAATAAGGACTATCAGCCGGTCTTTCATCCATACCAGGAACGGCAGTATCATCACCGCCTTTAGGCCAAGTACACATTAAAGTACCTGCTTCTCCTGGCAACACATATTTTCGATCACCTTTAATTACTGTATGGTCTACAACATACTGACCTGCATCGGGAGCAAAATTATACTTCCACAAGGATGCTAGAGCAGATTGGGTTTCTTTCTCAGAAAGAACTCCAGGTAGGTTAACCTGATGGGCAAAACTTTGTCCCAGAACTTGATCGATATGACACCCTATATTGGTATTAATATGTTCATTATTAGGGTTAAGATGAATAAAATATTCTCCATTGAAGAGTTTATCCACCATACTTTTTCTACCCTTAGTTACAATGGTGGCACATTGCTTAGCAAAAGCAATGTCATCCATTTCCAACGCCATTTGCTCACAAGTAGCTACTCCAGCAAGATAGAGACCACTAATCCAACCCATAGGACCGTACCAAGCCGCATCTAATGTATGGGGCTGTTTGCCTTCTATAAGTCCGTCACCATCTTTATCTTGATCAATAATGAATTGCATGGATGCTTTCACTTTGGACCAAAGAGGTTTTAAGAATGTATCGTCTGTAGACATTTGGTGTTCACGGTATACGCGAATGATCGTACCTAATTGTCCATCGATAGCAAAGACCTCTCCTGTATAATGGTCAAGGTTTTCACCACGGTAAGAAATAGCGCCTTTGCTATAAGCAATATTATACTCGACTCTTTGACGCAAATCGCGTTCTAATGACGGAAATAAACGTGACATACCTTGAGCGTATTGCCATACGTGGGTGCAAGTACCTTGACAGCAATCCACACCTTCCCATCCCCAAAAACGACCATTATCAAAAATGTGACTGGTTTGAGAGGCAAGGCAATTCATGGAAATAAAAGAACGATCGAGAAACCAGTAAGGTAATGTGGAATCATACCAGGTTTCGTTCCATTTCTGAGTAGTACCAATTAACCTATCAAAATCGGAAACAATATAATCGACTACAGCATTGGCATCCGTAAAGTGTTGTTTATAATATCGGTTAAGGGTAGTTATGTCTTTTACTTTATTAAGATGTTCGCCTTCGGGATTGATTTCATTGTAGTAAGGGAAGTACCAACTTACTATTATATCAATAGTTTCTGAACTACCTGGAACAAGTACAAGAGAGGTGCTAACACTTCCTACAAGCCTTTCTTCAAAAGAAGCTGAAGCATTAGTTACTATTTCATCTTGAAACAGAGTTTCTTGATAATTCTTATTTTTAAGTTGACTATTGCTATAGGTTTTTCCTTGATTTCCCAATAATGACAAAGCCATATTTCCCCATCCTTTTTTAGCAGACAGCGCTTTATCCCCGTCGGCAGTCATAAAAACAGTTTGACACCCTTTCTTTTTAAGTACTTTATTATGTCGCTTACCTGTTGTTGTTTTAGCAGTAGGGCTTACTTTATTCTCGAGCCAACTTCCTAAAGTAATTTCCATATCTTTTTGACCAGTATTGGTTACCTGATAGCGGAGGATTACGGCAGGAATAGCAGAATCTTTGAGATTTAATGGGATGTAAGGTGAAAAGGCAGTCATCTCTACCGTTAAAGGCAATCCTTCTTTTTTATAAGTAACCTTAGCCATAGGGTATTCGCCACGAAAAGTAACTTCATCAAAATCTGCATCATTTAAGGCTAATATTTGGCTTTCCCCTTCTATAGTTGCTTTAATAGCTGTTCCTTGGGTCACATCATGAATGCTATTATTACGTGAACTACGGGGATTAGGATAAACACCTCCCATAGTAAACTGATCTAATCGCCACTTTTCTTCGGCTGGACCTTCACGCTCATAATTGGACTGGAAAATATCCCATAGCCACAATCGCCCATCACCACTTATATAAAGTTGTCCGCAGCCTACACCTCCAATGGGCATACCAATATATTTAAGTTCATCTTTTTCAGAAGTGAATATTTCAGCCATCCCTCTAGAAGTGAGCGATTTTATCCATTCTGGCGACAAGTTTTTATCGAGAGGTATTAAGTGTGCTAATTCCTCATCGGTCAAGTTCATACACCCGTTTAAAGATAGTCCTAAGGCAGCTATACCTGCCGCAGAAAGTTTGATAAATTCCCTACGCTCTATCCGTTGATTATCAGAAATGAGCACATTATTTTTTTGATTAAGGTCTTTTTTGTTTTCCATCTTATTGAGGGTTTTTAATGCATATTCTGATTACTATATCTGCTATATGTCCTTTCTTTATGTCTGATTTTACATGTTGTTTCTAGTTTTTAAATAGTTCTTCTCCAAAGTCATTATAATTTACACCTATTTACTTTTCTATTTCATTAACAACTTTACTATGTCTATGTGTGGGTTCTGGACGACCAGGCTTTAAATGATTTAGTGCTAATACTTCAAATCGTATTTTCTCTTCGGCATAAACACTTATAATATCTTCCATAATTTCTTTAAGCATCTCTGGGTTTGTTTCGGCGCGAATATTCACTACTAATTTACTGGAATGACTACTAAAAGGCATGCCTTGTACACTCAATGTTCTATCTGTTCCTGTTAAATTAGCATGCAATTCTGATGGTCCACTTTTTAAAAAGGTTTTTAAATGACCTATAGCTATGTTTTCATGCTGAAAAACTTGTTGGAGTAATTGTAAAAACTTCAAATTAAGTTCTGCCCATGGAATTAAATAACGATCCGTATGACTTACTATAAAATCTGCATTATACCACCCCATAAGCGCCTCGCCTTCTGCATAAATATCGTAATCTACCTCAGCAATTCGAGTACCTACTTCAGTGTCGGTATAAAGTATTTGTAACCAATCTTGGATGCCTTCTTCTTGTAAAGCAGAAATCCATTTTAGTGGAAAACTTGGAAATTTGTCTTCTATAAAAGTTTTGAGTGCTTGTTGTTCTTCAGCATTTAACAAATCGGTTTTATTAACTACAAGATAATCGGCTTCTTCTAACTGTTTCAGATAAATATAGCCTGAGCCTTCTTTGGTATTATCGTCTGTAGCTAATGTTTGCTTTAATCGGATAGGGTCTATTAAAACAGATAGAGGTGTTAATTCAAAATACTGTTTATAATAGGATTTTATGGGTTGTACAAGTGTTGCTGATAAATCAGTACAACTTCCTACTGGCTCTGCTAAAATAGTATCGCATTTTGCCGTATCTCGTAAATAAAGAGCGGCTTCCATCAATCCATCAAAATCACAACAAAAGCAGCTTCCTGCTATTTCTTGTACGGCAATACCCTTATTTGAAAGTATATGAGTATCTACTAGTCCTTTTGCTTGATCGTTAGTAATAAGCCCTACTTTTTTGCCTTCTTTCTGTAACAATTGTGCAGTGGCATGAAGCAACGTGGTTTTCCCTGCGCCTAAAAAACCTCCTATTATACTCAGTTTTGTTTTTATCATTTGGTGATAAACCTGAGTTCAAATGGTTAATATTT
>JAHZIZ010000061.1 GCA_022601215.1 Bacteroidota bacterium | reverse complement strand
TCTAATTTTGAAAATTTTGAAATAAGCAGAAACTACTACCAAAACTAAAAAAAACAACAACAGTAAAAACAGTATAGTTAAGACAATATATCCATAAAATATACAAGAAAAATTATCAGTTTAAAGAATTTCAATTTGTAACCTTAATTACAGCGCAGGAAAAAGAAAAGGCGCTAGCACTAAAAGATAAACTTGCTGAAATAGAGAACCCTGAGAATTGGCGTTTCGCTGTGGGAAGCCCAGAGGATATAACAAGAGTTTATGAATCATTGAAAATGCCAACAGCTACTTTAGATGCCTCTTTTGGAACAAATTCAGTATTTATCATTGACAAAGAACGTAGTCTTCGCGGGAGAGATGATGATGAGGATTACGGAGTCTTGCATGGATACAATGCAAGTGATTATGCGGAAGTAAATAACAAGATGAGCGATGATATCAAGGTGGTGCTTGCTGAATATCGTCTGGCACTTAAAAAATATAAGGCAGACAGAAAAGATGAATTTAGAGATAATAACCTAAAGTGATATGACAAAAAAAGCAAATTACTCCTATGTAGGTGTTTCGTTTATTATCCTTCTTTTTGGAATTTGGGCAGTACCTAAAATTGTTGACCGGATGTCCGGTTCTGAATTGGCTTATATCATTAAAGAAAATGAAAAGCCTGCAGAAGTACCGGCTTTTAGTTTTACCAATCAAAAGGGAGAAACAATCAACAATGAGAGTTATGCAGGTAAGGTATACGTAGTTGAATTTTTCTTTACCACCTGCCCTTCTATATGTCCAGTGATGAATAGGAATATGGTCAAGATTCAAAATGAATTTTATGGTAACCCTAAACTCGGAATAGCTTCTTTTAGTATAGATCCAGCTTATGATACGCCGACCGTGTTGCAGGAATATGCAGATAGCTACGGAATTACAAATCCACATTGGAACCTTCTTACAGGAGATAAAGATGAAGTTTTTAAACTGGCGAATGAGGGGTTCAATCTCTACGTTGGTTTAGGGCCTGAAACTGAAAGTGGTTTTGAGCATAGCGGTTATTTTGCACTAATCGATCAAGAAGGAAAAATCCGTTGCCGCTATGATGAAAATAATAACCCTCTTATCTATTATGACGGTTTGGAAACTGAAGGTATACAAATGTTAATTGAAGATATTAAACGTTTATTGAACTAATATGAATCAGACTTCTCAAAAAAAATATAATACGTGGATTTGGATATTATCTATCGCAATTCCCTTAGTAGTTGCTGCACTTTTTGCTGTAAAAATTCCAAACGTAGCGCCATTGACCTTTTTGCCACCTATCTATGCGACCATAAATGGGCTAACTGCAATTCTTTTAGTGCTGGCGGTAATTCAAATCAAAAAAGGAAACCGTAAACGGCATGAAAACCTTATGAAAACTTGTATCGTGCTTTCTGTATTGTTTCTCGGCATGTATGTGGCCTACCATATGACATCAGAATCTACTGCATATGGTGGCGAAGGCATTATGCGTTATTTCTACTTTGTTATCTTAATATCGCACATTCTATTGTCTATAGGGGTGATTCCTTTTGTTTTAATCACTTATGTAAGAGCTCTCATGGGTAATTATGAGCAACATAAAAAAATTGCTAAGATTACGTTCCCCATTTGGTTGTATGTAGCCGTTACAGGCGTTATTGTTTACGTAATGATTTCCCCATATTACGCGTCATGACCATGCATAAAAAAACAACGATCATCGTAGTATTCTTTTTGATTAGCACTTTTGCTGTAGATGCTCAATGTGCAATGTGTCGTGCTGTGTTAGAGAGCGAACAAGATGGGACTGCTGCTAAGGGGATTAATGATGGAATTGCCTATTTAATGTTGTTTCCATACCTTCTAGTAGGTGGAGTTGCATACCTCATTTATAGAATGCGGAAAAGAGCCAAAGAAGAAATAAGTGATGAACTGTAACATCTTGAAAAAGGAATAGTCTTATGTAGGAGACTTAACTAAGCAAAACTTCCCCTAAGTCTTAACAAGAATTTTGCATAATAGCGGTAGAAACCGCTTTTCTTTGTATTGTATATTTTGAAGAAATGATAGAAATAAGCGATTTGCATAAATCCTATCATATGGGGAGTAACTCTCTCCATGTGCTAAAGGGTATAGATTTTAGTGTTTCCGAAGGTGAAATGGTTGCGATAATGGGTTCTTCTGGCTCAGGAAAGTCAACCTTTTTAAATATTCTTGGGATGTTGGATGAAGCCGATGAAGGCGCTTATATGTTGGATGGAAAACCAATTAAAAATCTCAATGAGAAGGTCGCTGCCAAATACCGAAATCAATTTCTCGGATTTATTTTTCAATCTTTTAACTTAATTACCTACAAATCTGCTTTAGACAATGTAGCCATGCCATTGTATTATCAAGGTGTAAAGCGAAATGTCAGAACAGAAAAGGCTATGCACTATTTAGAGAAAGTAGGTTTAGGAGATTGGGCAGATCATCTTCCAAATCAACTCTCAGGAGGGCAAAAACAACGTGTGGCAATTGCACGTGCCTTGGCTAGTGAGCCAAAAGTGTTACTTGCCGATGAACCAACGGGAGCTTTGGATACAACAACCTCATATGAAGTAATGGAGCTTATTCAAGCCATTAATGATGAGGGTAAAACGATTCTATGTGTGACACACGAAGAAGATATTGCGCACATGTGTAAGCGCATCGTAAATCTTAAGGATGGTAAAATAATAGATGACTCTTTTGTAAAACAAGTTTCTGCTAAAGCAAGTGCCAATGTTTAATATAGAACGATGGCAAGAGATATTTGAAAGTATGGGCAAAAATAAGCTCCAGACTTTTCTTACGATGATCTCTGTTTTTTTTGGAATCTTTATCCTCGTAATCCTTGTCGGCTTTAGTAGTGGAATAGAAAATGGTGTTCGAAGTGAGTTTGAGCAGGATGCTACGAATAGATTGTCGGTCTGGACGGGAAGAACTACCAAAGGTTATAAAGGATTAAATCCTGGACGGATTATTCAGTTACGCAATGGTGACTTTGAGGAAATCAACAGAAAACATGAAGAAGATATAGAATACAAAAGTGGACTCTATTCTATATGGGGAGCCGAAGTGACGTATAAAAAAGAAAATGGGAATTACCGAGTAGAAGGAGCAGCTCCAGATCAACAGTTTATTGAAAATGCGAGTATGATTTCTGGTCGATTCCTCAATCAGGGTGATATCGATGGAGGTTTAAAGGTTGCGGTCATTGGTCAATTAATGAAATCGGAATTATTTAAAGAAGAAGATCCAATAGGTAAGTCAATAAAGGTTTTTGGAATTAGTTTTACCGTGATAGGGGTATATTCTGATCCAGGAGGAGAACGAGAAGAAAAAAGGGCGTTTATTCCGTTGACAACGGCACAAAGAGTATTTAACGCAGGTGATAAATTACGATCTCTTGTGTATACGGTAAAGATGAGTGATAACTTCGATGAGGCTGTGGCATTGTCTGCCAGCCTTCGAGATCAATTGGAATACGAATTGAAGTCTAAGCACAGCGTGGACCCAGAAGATAGAAGTGCGGTGCGAGTGTTCGATACCCTAGAAGAAGCTAAGCAAATTTATGGCTTGATAGACACAATTAGAGCCGTCTTTTGGTTTATTGGCCTTGGAACTATTATCGCAGGAGTGATGGGGGTAAGTAATATTATGCTCATCGTAGTTAAGGAACGAACAAAGGAAATTGGTATTAGAAAGGCTATAGGTGCCTTACCAAGTTCTATCATCGCTATGATTCTTCAAGAAGCTATTTTTATTACGGCAATAGCTGGTTTTCTTGGGTTGTTTGCAGGTGTAGGACTTCTCGAACTCATAGGACCCCAAATTGATAGTGATTTCATTAAGTTTCCTCAAGTAGATTTTAATACGGCAATGATTACCGTTACGGTTTTAGTTGCTGCGGGTGCACTTGCCGGATTTGTGCCTGCAAGAAGAGCTGCACATATTAAACCCATTGAAGCCTTAAGAGACGAATAGTATGTTCAATAAAGACCGTTGGAACGAAATATTAGAAGCGCTTAATGCCAATAAAGTAAGAACCTTTTTAACGGCCTTTGGGGTGTTTTGGGGGATCTTCATTTTAGTGGCTCTTTTGGCATTGACGAACGGACTTAGAAATGGTGTGCAAGCCGACTTTGGTAATTTTGCTACCAATTCCATTTTTATGTGGTCGCAAGGTACTTCTATGCCTTATAAAGGCTTACCTAAAGGCCGTTATTTTAATTTTAAAATACAAGATGTAGCCGTTTTAAAAGAGAACATTCCAGAATTGAAATATGTATCACCTAGAAATCAATTAGGAGGGTTTAGAGGGAGTAATAATGTAACCAGAAATGAAAAAACGGGTGCGTTTAATGTTTATGGTGATTATCCTGAATTTATTCAACAACAGCCTATGGATATCATGGAAGGTCGGTTTTTGAGTCATTCAGACATAGAGGATAAACGTAAAGTTGCGGTTATTGGAAAGGATGTTATTAATGGTTTGTACGATAAAGGAGAAGAGGCCATTGGTACTTATATAAAAATTAATGGGATCAACTTCTTAGTAGTAGGAACCTTCAAAATGGGAAATA
>JAHZIZ010000060.1 GCA_022601215.1 Bacteroidota bacterium | reverse complement strand
TCATACAATTTGGCATCATGTATCTAAACGGAGATATTCAAAAAATCATTGATGCTGAAAAGGCCAAGCAAGGCATTAGTTATATGGCTTCTTCTGTCATAAATTGGACTTCATAAAGGTTTTTATAAAAACCATCTGCTTTAGCCAACAACTCCTTATGGGTGCCTTTCTCAACAATTTTACCTGCATCCATCACCATAATCTGATCCGCCTTTTTAATAGTCGCTAGTCTATGAGCAATTACGATGGACGTTCTTCCTTGAGTAAGCTTATCTGTTGCGTTCTGAATAAGTTCTTCTGAATAGGTGTCAATAGATGACGTAGCCTCATCTAAAACCAAAACACTCGGCTTACTGACATAAGCTCGTAGAAAGGCGATAAGCTGTCTTTGCCCCGACGATAACATACTTCCACGTTCCTTCACATTATAATGATACGCATCGGGCAAGGAAGAAATGAATTGATGCACTCCGATTTCCTTCGCAGCAGCAACGACCTCTTCTTCCGTAATATTTTCATCTCCTAAGGTGATATTATTTAAGATAGAATCGGCAAACAAAAAGACATCCTGTAATACAACAGCAATATGGTTTCTCAGTGATGCGAGTGTATAGTCTTTCACGGATATAGTATCTACCAAAATATCGCCAGCGTTAATCTCATAAAAGCGTGACAGCAAATTAATAATTGTAGATTTTCCAGCTCCAGTAGCCCCTACTAATGCAATTGTTTCTCCTGGTTGTACGGTAAAAGAAATTCCCTTAATGACTTCTTCATTTTCGACATAACCGAAGTGCACCTTTTTAAATTCTATAAGTCCGTTGGTTTGCGTCATCTCAATCTTTCCTTCATCCGCAATATGTGATTTTGTATCCAGAATTTCAAAAACTCGATTGGCAGCGACCATTCCCATTTGAAGGGTATTAAATTTATCGGCTATCATCCTCAACGGACGATATAGCATTTGAGACAGTTGAATAAAAGCAGCAATAGTTCCCAGAGTAATACTCCCAGGAAGTGCAAGCTCTCCTGGCACGGCATGTCTAGCCCCAAACCAAACTAACAGCCCCAGTGCCAATGCACCAGACATTTCAGCAATAGGGAAGAAAATAGAATTATACCAAACCGTTTTCACCCAAGCCTTTTTATGTTTCTCATTTATCTTCTTAAATTCCTTA
Organism: Bacteroidota bacterium; assembly: GCA_022601215.1. GTDB lineage: Bacteria > Bacteroidota > Bacteroidia > Flavobacteriales > Flavobacteriaceae > Aureisphaera. The sequence continues at coordinate 2,820 of JAHZIZ010000060.1, read as the reverse complement.
TATTCTGTGGCTTCTCTAGCAAATACTTGGACGATTTTCATACCTGTTATACGCTCTTGAACAAAGGAATTAAGATTGGCCACCTCGTTTCGAACATCTTCAAATGCCAATTTCATTGCTTTCTGAAAAATTCGAGTCGCATAAATCAAAATTGGTAGGATACTAAAGACAATTAAGGCCAATTTCCAACTCATGATCAACATGACAGTGGCGATAATGGCCATTTTAAGTAAATCGCTTATGATGGTAAATAAACCTTGGCTGAAAATGCTCGCAATAGTTTCAATATCATTTACAGCTCGTGTTGTTAAACGTCCAACCGCACTTTTGTCATAGTATTTCATTTTAAAGCTAAGCATCAATTTAAAAAGCTTCACTCTAATATCCTTAATCACATGTTGTCCCAGCCAAGTAGCATAAAAGATAAAACAAAACTGAAAAATCACTTCAGCCACCAACACCACAATCATAATAGACACAAAATAGACTAATAAGCTCCAGTCTGCCATTAATATAGCATCATCAATTGTCCATTTTAACAGGATGGGACTAAACGTTCCGAGAGCAGACATTGCAATAGCCGCAAAGGCAACAAAATAAAATGTAAGACGATATTTGTTGGTATGTGCCAACAATCGTCTAAACAATTTAAAGTCAAATGCTTTGCCTTTTGTGTCCGCCATATTACAACCGTATTGTTTTTGGGTATATTACCTTAGCAAGGTATAATCCATGAGCCGGAGCCGAAGCTCCCGCATTACTCCTATTTTTACTATCAAGAATCGTTTTCAATTCATTTACGGGCAGTTTGCCATATCCAATTTCTAACAGCGTTCCTACCACTGCTCGTACCATATTCCGTAAAAATCGGTCCGCCTGAATGATAAAAACTAACGCATCGCCTCTCTCTTCCCAAATTGCCTTCTTGATGTCACAATAATACGTCTTTACATCGGTTTTAGATCTGGAAAAGCATTGAAAATCTTGATGCCCCAATAAGATTTTTGCACCCTCATTCATCAGTGTTAGGTCGGGTTTTTGATGCACCAAATAGCTGTATTCGTGATCAAAGACATCCTTTTTCAAAGAAATATGGTACTCGTATTCTCGTGCTGTGGCATCAAAACGAGCATGAGCATCATCTTGTACTGGAAAAATATCTTGAATTGAAATATCCTTAGGTAAGAATGAATTAAGACGGTGTTGCATGGTGTTTAGATCAATTACCTTCTCCATGTCTACATGAGCAAACAATTGCTTGGCATGCACTCCAGTATCAGTCCTACCAGCTCCTGTCACCTTAATTTCAGTTCGCAAAAAAGTAGTCAAGGTTTTTTCAAGTACTTCTTGAACACTGATAGCATCAGGTTGTATCTGCCATCCATGATAGTTTTTTCCGTTATATGCTAGTTCTATAAAATAGCGCACCAAAGCTGTTTTTAAATTTCAGTAAAAGTACAAAATAGGGATGAGCCAAGTAAGCCAATCTATTCATAAAAAATAGCCGAAGTATGTCATTATATCTTTTACTTTTGTCCCACTGAATGATCTACTGATGACCAGAATATTACTTCTTAGCGATACACATAGTTATATAGATGACCAAATTTTAGCGCACGTTAAAAAGGCCGATGAAATTTGGCATGCCGGAGACATTGGAGATTTACAAGTCACTGATGCTATTAAAAAACTAAAGCCCCTGCGGGCTGTTTACGGTAATATAGATGACGCATCTGCAAGGACAGAATTCCCATTAGACAATCGTTTTTTCTGCGAAGAAGTAGATGTTTGGATCACTCATATCGGAGGATATCCTGGCCGGTATAATAAACGTATAAGAGAGGCATTAAAAGAACATCCTCCCCGAATATTTATTACGGGGCATTCTCATATCTTAAAAGTGATGCCCGATAAAAAATTAAACCTTTTACATCTCAACCCCGGAGCTATAGGAAGGCATGGGTTTCACAAGGCACGAACCATGCTTCGTTTTGAAATTGATGGTAAAGAGATAAAAAACATGGAAGTTATCGAATACAAACGATGAACCAACTTGGAAATATGCATTCACAAAAAACCCTTAAAGTTGGCATACTTTAAGGGTTTCGCACTAATAATACTAAGCTATAGTTTTAGCGCAATCGATCCACAGATTTTACGAGATCCTCGTCCCTTTTGATGGCCTTGTTAGCCAACACTAAAAAAACGATAGAAATGATAGGAAGTAGCATCCCAATACCCTTCTCAGAAACCAAAGTTTCTCCGGGTATAGTTAGTGATCGATATACGAAAACTCCCAGTAATACAAAGTTTAATATGATTGCTAAGCGATTAATTACAAATTGTAACTGTCGCTTTTTAAAGTTCAAAATTGACACCAAGCAAAACACAACAATAGCACCCATAAGGCCGAGAAAAAGAGGGCTCTCTCTTTCAAAGAGTGAAGCTCCTGTTTCATCCTGTAATGCAGGAAACCATAAATAAAGCGCTCCTATTGAAAGAGCGGCGAATATAAGATAAACAGATTGTATGCGTTGAATCATTGAAAATTGCTTGTAGCGAGAGCAAAAATAAGGTTTCTTTTTATAAAAATTAAATAGAAGATTTAAATTATTGTTGTATAATTGCAATAACAATTCGTAACCCCTTCAATTAAGGTTACTTAGTCTTCGACATACTTTTCAACTAATTTACCTTCAACAAAAGATAGTTACTATTCCCATTAATCTATTACCATTTTTATAAATGTTTGAAATTTCAGAATTAAAATCAAAAAAGCTACCTGAGCTTCAGGAGCTTGCTAAGGCTTTAAAGGTTCCT
>JAHZIZ010000059.1 GCA_022601215.1 Bacteroidota bacterium | reverse complement strand
CAGACGTTCCCTCCCTCCCACATCTGCTCGCGAGACTAGCTGCGCTCGTTAACAATGATGATCAATTTAATTGATACTTTCTTTGCCATCATGGCCATACCAACAATGACCGCAACGATTATCTTAGCTCCAAGAGTAGTGAAAGAAGCCAAAAAATATTTTACTTCGTTAAGGAATAATTAATGCATATCGGATAGAATGGAATCTAAGAGCCGTGTAAATGTTTCGGCACCTTTAGGATTCAAATGACTTTGATTCCAATAGTCATCTACTTTAAATCTAGTGGTGTCTGTTTCTACATCAAACAGTCTTACGTTTTGGTGTCGACGCAGACTTAATGCTATGATACTATCTCTTCGCTCTAGTATGTCTGGATGTTTCCTGGTGTGATAGGTCTTGTACATTGGAGGTTTACATAGAATCACTTGTAGATCATTCTCCTTGGAATAAGTAAGTAACTCGAAATATAGCGCAGTATTATTTTCAAATAGTTCCAAATTAGGGATTGTATTTATTTTGAAGTTTGCCATGTTAGCTATCTTTTCTTTATCATGGTCCAGATTTTGAAACTGTCCTTTATATGCATTCGTGTTAAAGGCAAACTTATTATAAATAGGAGTGTTATTTTGAGTAATGTAGTGTGCTTTTAACTTGGTAGAAAAAAACTTAGGATTAGAGAGATATAGTAGCTTATCTTTAAAATAGACGTTTCTCTTATAGTTGTTAACTCCATAATATTTAAGGTAAATGGAATTCTTCCAAAATGTAGGACCATTATGTGCCAACTCAAAATGACTGTATGATACCTCTATAATTACCGTTTTTAAATTTGGAAGTTCATCCTTCATTTTCTTTAATAAACTGAAGTCGGAATCGTGGTGCTGATTTCCAGATGCCAAATTTAACGTGGAGGATGATAACCATTCAGGATTGATCGCATTTTGCAATTGAGAAGACCCTAATACCAATGTTTCAATGTTTTCTCCTTCCGTTTCTATTCGCATTTTATTAATGGGAAAAGGAGCCGAAAGAGAACACGTATAATATTCTACGAAACAATATGCCACTATTATGGGAATAAAGAACAAAAGACTATATGTGATAAATTTACGTTGCATTAAAACTGAAAATAAATAAAAGCTTCTCTAGGTTCGGCATAGCGAATAATAATAAAAATAAGGACATAATATAATACCCATCTCACACCTTTGGGGAATTGAATTTCCAATTTTTCCAGAGGATAATCCAATTGTCGTGTTAGCAATTCGGCCAATAGCATCAGGACAAGCCACCATATTTTAATGCCGATAAGTGAATTAATTTGCCCTTCCCAAGTAAAGCTTAGCATCCGTTCTACAATGACCCAAGCCGTATCTAAGTCTGGCGACCTAAAGAATAAGGCTAGTATGCTGGCCATCAAAAACAGATATAAAGCAGTAAAAATTCTAGGGGTACCTTGTAATTTTTTATGTAAGGTGCTTTTATTTTTAAATACAGGAAGACGCTCTATGATTAATACCAAAGCACTAAACAATCCAAAACAAATAAACGTCCAATTGGCACCATGCCAGAAACCTACAAGGGTGAAGGTAATGAGTAGCCCGAATACTCTTTTTACTGGAGTTATTCGTTTACCAGTTTTTACAAAAGGGATGTAGACGTAATCCGTAAACCAACGTGTTAAAGTGATGTGCCAGCGCTGCCAAAACTCAGATAGACTTTTGGCAAAATAGGGGAGTTTAAAGTTATTGCTTAATTTAAAACCAAACAGTTTAGCAGTACCTAAGGCTATGTCTGTATAGCCTGAAAAATCACAATACACCTGAAAACAAAACAGAACTAAGGAATACATGATGGTAATACTCGCGTAGTTCTCAGGGTTTGAAAAGACCATACCTACAGCGATACTTAATTTTTCAGCAACAATGATCTTTTTAAATAAACCCCATAAGATTTGTCTTAATCCTTCTTTTGAGGTTTTTAGGTTGAAATTTCTAGGAGTGGCAAATTGAGGTAGTAGGGCCGAAGCCTTCTCTATTGGACCCGCTACTAATTGCGGAAAGAAGCTTACGAAACACAAAAAATGTAATAGGTTTTTTGAAGGCTCTATCTTCTTCTGAAAAACATCAATGGTGTAACTCATAGTTTGAAAGGTGTAGAAACTAAGGCCAACAGGAATTGCCATAGACCAGAATGAGTACGAACTTCCTGAGGTAATTCCGAAGAGCGATTCAAAATTATCAATAAAGAAATTGAAATACTTAAAGGCAAAAAGAACGCCTAAATTCCAACAGATACTGAGCCAAAGGTAGCCCCTTTGATGATTTATATTCTGACTTTTAGCGATAGCGTGTGCGGCCACATAATCTACTAAAGAACTAATGAGTAAGAGACCCAGAAACCGCCAATCCCATAAACCATAAAAGGTATAACTTGCCACTAGAATGAGAATGTTTTGTAGGTTCATTCTTTTGTATCCAATGGCAGCGTATAAAAGATATACGATACAGAGGAAGAGGCCAAAATCGAATGAATTAAATAGCACCT
>JAHZIZ010000058.1 GCA_022601215.1 Bacteroidota bacterium | reverse complement strand
TATAAACTATACTGCCAAGCATTAGCTTCTGTGTAGTTGAAATTCACTTCAAAGGGGTCAAATGGGCCAAACCATGTATTGCGAAAACGTCCTTGTAAAAACCCGGTTTCTGGATTAAATAGATTTTTATAAGATTGAGCTCTTGCCAAAAATTGAGAAGAAAGGTCTGTTTTATTCATGGCCTTAGCCATTTGAGCTATGGTCCAATCATCATATGCGTATTCTAACGTCTTGGATACACTCTCACTCTCTTCTTCCACCGGGATAAATCCAGTTTGCTGGTAAGCTGCCAAGCCTAGGTGGTCTCGCGTAGCACTATGCACCATGGCATTGAGCGCTTTTTCGGTATCGTAATCTTGAATACCTTTAAGGTATGCATCGGCAATTACTGGAACGCCATGATACCCTATCATGCATCCTGTGTAGTTGGCAGAGAGATCCCAAATGGGTAGGATACCACCCTCGTCATACTTTGCAAGCATGGTGCTTATAAAGTGATTAGTTCGCTCTTCTTCTATTATAGTATAAAGTGGGTGCGCTGCCCTGTAGGTATCCCATAGAGAAAAAACCGTGTAATAATTAAAATCGGTAGTTTGATGAATCGCTAGATCCATTCCTCGATAGCGACCATCTACATCTTGATATAGGTTGGGGGCGATCATCGTGTGATACAAGGCAGAATAGAAATTGGTTTTATAGTTGTCATCGTCACTCTCTACTATGATTTTTTCCAGCTGGTTTTCCCATCGTTGAGTCGCGGTGGCTTTTAATTGATCAAAGGTTTTGGTCCCTATTTCTGTCTCTCTATTCAATTTGGCTCCAGCTTCATCTACAGCTGAAATTCCAATGGAAATAATGATAGGTTCATTTTTCGGATTGTCAAAAAGTAATGCGTCTCTTTGGCCACCAGGCATTCCTTCGGCAGGAGGGGATTGTAGTTTTTCCGAAAAAGGATGCGATGTTTTTATGTTGAAGTATAATCGCTGATCATTTGCCCAGGCCTTAGAATGTCGATACCCTTGAATCTCAGTATCTGAAAGAATTTCAATTTGTGCATCGATCACCTTGTCGCGATGAACTAAATCTAAAATCGCAAACTGATTATCTGCGGAAGGGTATTGGTATTTATGCATTCCAGCACGTTCCGTTACTGTGAGTTCAACATGGATGTCAGTGCTATCTAAATAAACCTTATAAAAACCAGGAGAAGCAAATTCTTCGTCGTGATTAAAATGGGCTCGGTACCCACTTTCCCCATCAGCCCCATTGTGAAAATTTAACCTATTCGTAGGCATTATTAAAATGTCTCCGTAATCGCTAACTCCTGTACCACTTAAATGCGTATGCGAAAACCCGTAGATGTAGGAGTCACTGTAATGGTATCCACTACAACCATCCCACCCTTCCAGTCGTGTGTCTGGGCTTAGTTGCATCATCCCAAAAGGCATGGTGGCGCCAGGATATGTATGTCCGTGTCCCCCCGTTCCAATAAACGTATTTACATAAGACGTGAGTGGCTTGTCTTTTTTGGCCAGGGGTTCGGTTTCTGATGTCTGGCAGCTAAGTAAAAACAAACTGCTCAAAAGGAGTACTAGTAAATGTTTCAAAATGGTTAGGTCTGGTTGAAGTTTCTAAGTTACAAAAACAGTTAAAAAAAACTAAAGTATTGTGACAGCGTTTATAAAGGGATGTATTTTTGATTCAAATATCGTCTGAACTATGTCTCGAATTATTTTTTTTCTAGTCGTATTTATCATCTTTGATCTCTATGCCTATCAAGCCTTTAAAACGCTCTTTAAGCAACCTTGGTTGCATTGGGTGTATTTTGGATTTTCGGTATTGTTATTGGGCGCTTTTATTTATCAGTTAACTGCCTTGAAGTCAGTTAGAATGGCTAATGCGTCTCAGATGTATATTTTTGGCGTCGTGATGGCCGTATATTTTGGTAAGTTCTTTGTGCTGGTTATCATGGCCATGGAAGATATCATCAGATTGGGAATTGCCGCTGTTGTTAAATTGAATGATACTTCTGAAGCATTCCACATTCCTTCTCGAAGAAAGTTTGTGAGTACCATTGCTCTTGGGTTAGCTGCTATTCCTTTCACCTCTTTATTAGTGGGGATGGTCCGGGGAAAATATAACTATAAGGTATTGAAATATTCGCTTGAATTTGATGATCTTCCGGACGAATTTGACGGGTTCACACTCACTCAAATTAGCGATGTTCACAGTGGTAGTTTCGATAATGCCGAAAAGGTGAATTATGGAATCAATCTAATTAATGAACAGGGGAGTGATGTGATTCTTTTTACGGGGGATTTAGTGAATAATGTTGCGGAAGAGATGACGCAGTGGAAAAAGTCTTTTTCAAAATTAAAAGCCAAGGAAGGAGTGTATTCGGTGTTGGGGAATCACGATTATGGGGATTATGTGCAATGGGATTCGGAGGAAGCGAAAGCAAAAAATTTAGAAGACCTTAAGGTATTGCAAGCTGAAATGGGCTGGGATTTACTGTTTAATGAGCATAGGACATTTACCCGTAATGATGCGCAAATTTCATTGATTGGAATCGAAAACTGGGGCGCTGGTGGTTTTAAAAAAGCGGGAGATCTTGAAAAGGCCTATAGTGGATTGTCAAAAGAAGATTTCACTATTTTAATGAGTCACGATCCATCCCATTGGAAAGAACAAGTAAAAGGGAATGATGAAAAGAACATTCAACTTACATTAAGTGGGCATACCCATGGTATGCAATATGGAATTGAAATTCCAGGATGGTTTAAGTGGAGTCCAGTGAAATACCGTTATGAGAACTGGGCAGGAATATATGAAGAATTTGGACGTTACATAAATGTGAACCGCGGATTTGGGTTTATAGGATATCCCGGGCGTGTAGGCATTTGGCCAGAAATTTCTGTCATTGAGCTCAAAAAACGCGCCAGGACTACTTAATTCTCGGGAAATGTTATATTTGTAATATCCAATCGATAAAACTATGTCAAAATTTGGGGAATTAATTGAAACGCACGTGCCTGTGCTGTTAGATTTTTATGCAGAATGGGATCAGGCTTGTAAGGAAATGCATCCGGTACTTCGCGATGTGGCCGCAGCCTTAGGTGATAAAGCACGTGTAATTAAAATTGATGTCGAGAAGAATACCGAGCTAGCCGAAGCCCTTAGAGTGAAGGGATTGCCGACACTTATGATTTATAAGAACGGTGAAATGAAATGGCGTCAAAGTGGGGAGCAAGATGCTAATACTTTGATTGGTCTCGTGCAGGAATACGTTTAGTCTACATTAATTGCGCAACAATTCCATCCCTTTTCCGAAATATATTCCAAGACCTTAGGAAGCGTATACTTCAGTTTTTTTTCGGCCTTGATACTATCGTGAAATACTACAATACTTCCTGGTTTAATATGTTTTAACACATTGTGGAGACATTTTTCTTCTGAAATGTCAGTGTCGAAATCTGCAGAGAGAACATCCCACATGACAATGGTATATCCTTTTTTAATAAGTTCTTTTGCCTGGCTTGATTTGATTTTTCCGTAAGGCGGTCTAAACAATAGTCCTTTGGGTAAATAGCGTTGCACTTGCGCCACATTATTAAGGTATTGAGTTGTGGACGTTTTCCAGCCGTTGAGATGATGAAAGGTATGATTGCCAACACTATGCCCTTCGAAAATGAGCTTCTCAAATACCTTCGGGTGTTTTTTAATATTATCACCAATACAAAAGAACGTGGCTTTGGCTTGAAACTCTTTTAAGACATCCAAGACCCAAGGCGTAACTTGTGGAATGGGGCCATCGTCAAAGGTGAGATAAATATTTTTGGACGTATTAGGAAACGCCCAAATTCGTTTCGGAAACATCCGAGCAACAAATCTGGGCGTTTTTACCAAATAGGCTTTCATATTATTCTATAGGCTGTGGAGCTGTGCTATCTTTCAAGAGAGAATCTAAAAATTGTTCAGTCAGACGCTCTTTTCGAAGAAATTCTTCATCAATATCCATTCCTAATCTGGCAAAGAAGCCTCGAAAGGGTTGTAAATGATTCAGGAAAATAGTTTTTTGATCCTGATAATATTTAGGAGTGTCATAGGTGTAGATAATTTCAACTAGGCTTTCATACTGATTGAGTTTGCTGTAGATTTCTTCAATCATATTTCCTTTAACATTGATATCTAATCCTCCATAATACGTAATAAACTCCTTGTGTTTCTGACTCACTTCTTCAAAGACCTTTCTTGCTTTTTCTGGTTTATTTAATTTATAGTAATTGTGGACAAAAGGTTCCAATAATGAATAGTAATCAAAATGAGCAACTGGCATCTTTTCCATGGCTAGATCTAATACTTTTTCCGCCTTTTCTTTTTTGCCTTCTTTGATGAGGGTTTCGGCGAGTCGTGCTATATGACTTCGATAGGTGATTCCGTTACGACGAGTTTCGGTGTCGTGATATACGGAGGGGTCACCACTGTTACCCCAATTCCAGTTCATAACAACATCATACATCTTTTCTGTATCAATGCGTCCCATGTCGAAAGGATTTCTTGGATCTACAGGTGTTTTAATAGGAACTAATTTGTAGACCACACCATCTAATTGCAGGTAGTTCTTCATCCATAGATAATCATCATCACCAAAAGCACCTCCGCTGAAATAGATAGGGCGAGTCCAATCGTTATTGGCTATAATATCTAACATCAATAATCGATTTTTATAAACAAAATCTCCTTTTAAAGTGATGTCAATATAGGGTACTATTTTATCAGCATCCTTTTGAGGTACAATACCATTTTTTAGTACAGCTTCCTTATCTACAGGGACACGAATTACCTTTGACGGAAAAGAACTAATCATTTGTCCGCTGTTGAGTTCTACTTTGGTGGCCATATTTTCACTTGCCACAAAGTTCATCCATGTTTTAATATCTAAAGTGTCTTCACGGGTTTCTTGATAGGCGATTACATCTCGAGTACCGTAGGTGTATTTGTCATGAGTGAGCTGAGAAGGGATAGGGTCACTATCAAATGCCTTCTTCTTCATATCATCGATATACCAATCGGTTTGGAACAGACTAGTATTTACAATACGGACATCCTGGCGGTATTGCTCAATGTTTTGTTGATACCACAGCGCAAAGGTGTCATTATCACCGATGGTAAACAGGATTGCATCTTTATCACAAGAATCTAAATACATTTTTCCCATGGCATTGGCAGTATAGCGATTGGACCTGTCATGGTCATCCCAATTTTGAGTAGCCAACAATACCGGCGCTGCTAATACAGTAACTCCCAGCACGACAGGAATGGCAATTTTTGGTTTAATATATTCTTTGACTATTTCGTACAAGGCATAGACTCCATATCCAATCCATATGGCGAAGACATAGAAGGAACCAACGAGTGCGTAATCACGTTCTCTGGGCTCGTAGGGTCGTTCATTGAGGTACACTTTAAGAGCCAAACCAGTGAATAAGAAGAACACTAGTAATACCCAGAAACTTTTGTTATCATTTTTAGCATGGAATACGAGTCCTAAAATTCCGATTAATAAAGGTAAGAAATAGTAAGTGTTACGGGCTTTACTTTCGGCTACATCACTAGGGAGGTTATCTTGTGATCCTAATCGCCATTCATCTATAAAATTAATTCCGCTTAACCAATTTCCGTTTAGGTTTCCACCTTGTCCCTGTACGTCGTTTTGTCGTCCTGCGAAGTTCCACATGAAGTAACGCCAATACATATAGCTAAATTGATGCTGAAACATAAAGGTAAGATTGTCCCATGAAGACGGTTTTTTTATGTCTAAAAACGGACCAAACTGAGTTAAAAAATCATTGTAATCTTCACCGTCTACTAAGCCTTCGGCATGTGCTTGTTTAAATTTAGCAACCTCTTGCACCAATCGTTCTTCACTGCGGTATTGTCTTTTAATTCCAAACTCAAGGCCATTAGTATGTTCTAGATAATTAGCGTTGTGCTCTAAACTCCACATTCGCGGCAGAAATGCTTTCTGAGCATCATCGGTGTTCTGACCTGCATTTTTCCATTCGTTTACAATTACATATTTACCTTTTTTAAGGTCTTTCTCATATTTGGGTTTGTCATCCTTATACGGATTTTGCGGATCCAACCCAGCATATGTTTCGGTAAATTGAGGGCCATAAAACAAATGAGTTTCTGGGTACTGTTCTCGATTGTAATAGGCAAGTAACTCTCGGGCATTGTTGGGGTTGTTTTCATTAATCACAGTTCCTGCATTGGCACGCACAGGAAGCATCAGCCAACTTGAAAACCCAATGAAAATAAAAAGGATGCAAAGCAACAAAGTATTGTACATTGCGTATCCGTGGTTTCGAGTGTACTTCAAACCGAAATAAAACAAGGCAATAAATAAAAGTCCTGCAATAATAGTTCCAGAATTAAAAGGTAGCCCAATACTGTTCACAAAAAACAATTCTGAAGCACTAAAGAACTTTAATGTCATAGGTAGTAGTAACTTAAATATAAAAAGTAGTATCGCTACAGTTACTATATTGGCAATGATGAAATTCTTTATCGTTACCTTTTTGTATTTTTTAAAGAAGTATAGAAATCCAATAGCAGGAATGGTTAATAGTCCCATAAAGTGGACGCCAAAAGATAGTCCCACTACAAAGGCAATTAGGACCAACCAACGATCTCCTCTAGGAGTAAACATTTCCCGTTCCCAACGAAGTCCACAGTAAAAAAGAATAGACATAATACAAGCCGCGGCTGCATAGACTTCCGCTTCTACTGCACTAAACCAGAAACTGTCTGTAAAGGTGAAGGCTAGGGATCCGACTGCGGCACTTCCAAGGATAGCAATCGTATTATTCTTATTGAGTTTACTTGTTTTAGATACTACATTTGTGAGCAATATGGTGAGAGACCAAAACATAAAAAGGATCGTGAAAGCAGAGGCGAATACCGACATTAAATTAATGGTAAGTGCAATGCTGGTAGGATCCATAGCAAAAATAGAAAAGAAGGCTCCTAATAACTGGTATAATGGTGCCCCAGGGGGATGTCCTACTTCTAAATTACTTGCTGTAGTAATGTATTCTCCTGCATCCCAAAAACTAACGGTAGGTTCTACCGTAAGCCAATAAGTAAGCAATGCGACAGCAAAAACGAACCATCCAATTATTTTATTCCATTTATTGAAATTGAAGTCACTCATATATTCCATTTTGGTTGTGGCGAATTTACTAATAATATGAGAAGGGAACTGATAAAAAAGTATTAACGTATGCTTAGGGGTTGTTTTTTTTCTAAAATATGGGGTGGAAATGAGGACTAGAACTGGATTTTATGGTTGATTGTCTAAAGATTCCACTTTTTTATAAAAAATTGTTGGTGTGAGTCAAAGAAAGTATTAAATTTGCATCCGTTATTGAAACATTGGCCTATGGTGTAATTGGTAACACGTCTGTTTTTGGTACAGAAGAGTATAGGTTCGAGACCTATTGGGCCAACAAAAGTCGCTTCATATGAAGCGACTTTTTTTATGGAATACCGTGAAATTTGAATTTCAAAAGGCGGTTTTAAAAATAAACCACATTCTGTTCTCCTTGTTTTTTTAAATAACTTTTAATGATTTTGTGTGTATGATACGAGGCCATCTTTTGAATAAGATAGTTTTTGCATTCCTCAGGATTTGAAATGGAAACATTGTCGTTTATAAATCCAAACCCACAATAACTTCCTTCTTGTATAAAGATAAAGGCGGTTTCGTCAATATCTCTTCCTTTTTCCTTAATAAGGTACGTTGGTTTGGCATCCTCTAAAGACCGAATTGCAGCCGTTACCTTTTTGTTGTAGTTTTCTACAGTTTCTTTTTTTTCACAAATTCCTTCGCAATTCTGAATGCGATAGTGGGAGCACTTTTCAACTTTACTTTGAAGTCCGCAATAACGAGGACAGAGATGGTGTGTTTCGCAAAGCTCACTGAGCTTCTCTGTTGCCTCGGAGAGGCTATAACTAGTAAGTAGCGAATCATTTAAAGATCGAGTTTTGCTAATTCCCAATTGTATGATGCCTCTTCTATTAATGTATGAAATAATTTGGTAGGCGTATGCCGGGCGTTTTTGAGCGCGATTGTGTTTTGGGTGGTATTTCTGAATATAATCTGCTTCCAGTAGTAAAGCGGTCAATTCATTTCCTGTCAGCTCGTAATCAATATGATGTGTTTCTTGACATAATGTATATTCTTTAGTGTTTTTTCCGTAAATATGAGATAAGACTCGTTTTTTTATATCCTTGGCCTTGCCTACATAAATTACTTTTTGATCTCTATCTTTAAATAAATAAACACCAGCTGTTTCTGGCAATTGGAATACCTGATCACTTGATAAGTGGGGCGGTAGAGTAGCTTCTTTGGATTTGACATGTAAAAATGATGACATTATCTCCCCGGTTAGGTCAAGTGTTAATAGTCTTTGGAATAAGATAACAGTAGCATCTGTATCTCCTTCTGCACGATGGCGATTGTTAAGTGGAATATTCACAGAGGCACAAAGTTTTCCTAGGCTATACGATGCTAGACCAGGAATTAGTTTCCGTGACAATCGAACTGTACAGAGCTTTTTTCGTGTAAAGTTTATTCCCACATTTTTTAGTTCATTTCTTAGCACATTGTAATCGAAATTAACATTGTGAGCGACAAAAATGGTATCTCTTGTCATCTCATTTATCTTTTCGGCTACTTCATAAAATCTTGGGGCATTTTCCACCAACTCATTGTCGATTCCAGTAAGCGCAGTAATCTGCCTAGGAATATACTTGTCCGGATTTACCAATGTGGTGAATTTGTCAACAATGGATGCGCCTCGGAGTATTACGATACAGATTTCAGTAATACGATTGCCGTTCATTCCACCACCAGTAGTTTCAACATCAATAATAGCAAAAAGGGTATGGTTCATTTTTTTATTCTGAAATGCTAAAGTAAAAATAAATTTACAAATTTGGAATAATTCCTAAAATTTGGGATTATTCCAAATAATAAAAATGTCTTGGCAAGTGCC
>JAHZIZ010000467.1 GCA_022601215.1 Bacteroidota bacterium | reverse complement strand
ACTCTCATAATAATAAATATCAAACTCAGTATCACTCATCCCATCTAAAACTTCAGGCTCTACCACCGTTAAGTCAAATAAGTGAAAACCATCCTCAACACCATCATCATCACACTCTCTAAGTGGAGCCGCAGGTGTCGCGGGAACAGGTATGTCCCGAACTTCCAAGGCGAGAGGTACAATTTCGAAACAAGTGCTAATTGTACTTTGCACAAGTGCCCAAACACCTCCAGTTCCGTAGAGCGGGTCTAAAGGATCAGTAATAGGTTCATCTAAATAAATATCATCATTAATATAAGGACCAACAATAGGTAGCTGATCTAATTCTGCATCTGTCAAGGTTCCATGATAACTTATAGTTACGTCTGGATTTCCGAGTGTAATAATATCATCTGCCAAAGTCAAGTCAAACTCAGCAAAGCCGTCATTATCAATATCACAAAGTATCAACGGATCTGGATTTGAGTTGAGCACTGGAGGCGGCAAGAAACTAATGTTTATGTCGTCAACAATAAAACAAAGACCTTTCGAGCCTTCTACTCGATAATTTCCTGGAACACTAACCGTTATAGATGGACCAGTTTCTCCAGCAATGAGCACGCCGTTAAAAAACCATTCAAAGGTGAAGTTAACATCCACAATACCTGTTGAAATAGTTAAAGGAATGCCTTCACATCCCACAACATCATCCCCGAGAAATAAGTCATCCTCAGTTTGGTTAATTTCTATAACATCTTCATTATTACTTTCATCGGTTTCGGCTACAATTCCAGTACCATCTCCAATATCATCTACCACAGCTCTTAAATTGAAAACATTGGGTGTGTCAAGAGGAATGTTTAAGACGATGTTACCACTTTCAAAACCTCCAATTGGCAATTCATTTACGGTTTGTGCCTGTCCTAACAACACGGCGTCCGCATAAAATGCTATTGGCGTATTTGCTGGCAGTGGTGCTGTACTATTTACATTAGAAACCACATAGGGAACCTCAATGGTGTTATCATCACAAATAACGCCTATCGCACCCATTGCGATGGTTGCATCAGGAATTTCAGAGTTTACGCTAGTGATGATGTTATTTACCATAACAAAATCTTGACTGGAAGTAAGACTAATATCAATACTGGTATCACCTTGCATTACTACATTTTCTATGTCGTATACATCCATGTCCATATTGAATAACTGATTGGAACCTGTATAACTATTAGTACCATTAAATGCGTTGTCTCCAGGGTTTAGTGGAGGATTGTCAATTAAGTTTCCATTGATAAGAAGAGTCTCATTATTGGCTAGTCCAGCATCCCCTTCCCATGCAAGGAATCCAATTTTAGCGAGGTCTTCCGTATTTATATCAATGTTGTTGAGGGTGATATCTAAGGATGGATTGTTGGCTGAAACAAATTCCAGACCGTCAAATAAACTGATTTGATTTAGGGTTAAACTTAAATCTTCATATATCACGATGACACTCCATCCTCCAAAATTAGTTCCATTCCCACAGAAATTCGGAATTTCGGCGGTAAGGTCCAATTCGGATAAGGTATAGGTTCCACTACCGGTAACTGACACAATATCAGAAACATCTGCATAAGCAGCGAAATAGGATAGTCCTGTACCCGATGTGAGGGCAAATGTTCTCTGAGCAACAACGGCTTGTCCATTGAGTTCTACGTTTAGGTCACCATCACCAACACCCGCCCAGTATAAATGGGCAGAAACAAATGTTTGTCCCCCGGCAAGCGCATAATCAGCGCTGCTTTGAGTGAGAATTTCACAGTTTCCTCCAGAACCGTTTTCGAAGGTGTTTAAAGTATTTCCGAAGGCCGTAAAATCATAACGACCATTAAATTGTTGAAATATATCTACATTTTGGGCCTGTAGTTGTAGACAAAATAGAGCGATGATGAGTAAGACTGCTTTTTTCATAAAGAACGAATAATATCCTCAATATATGGATTTGAAATAAAAGTATGACTATTATTTGATTTGGAAGTCTGGGATTAAAACTATTGTTCCCATTTTCTTAAAAAAATGAGAATTAAGTGAGAGCAAGCCATGCTTTACTAATTAAAAAGCCCCAAATCGGGGCTTTTTTTAACGTAAACTATTATTTTTTAAGATACTACTTAGTCGGGTTTTTATATCTTCCCCCGCATCTAAGACCATTTGTTCATTCGATGGGAAAGGTATAAAGTCATATTCGAGAAACTTTAGATCTTCTTCTGTAAGAGCTCGTTCATCACCTCTAAACTTAGCAAACTCATTGTCAAAAATAAATTCACTTGTTAATGGGTGACGATCCATGTCTCTTCCTTGAATAAAGTCTCTATAAAGTACATCTCCACTAACTTGTACATTTTTGGTCTGAGTTGTATACATGACTCTGGCCGTTACAAATTCATAGGTGTCTGTTTTTATATCATTTCCAAGACTGTCTTTTAAAACATTTCCGTTTCTGTCAAGTTGGTATTCCCAGCCGGTACGCACTCTCTTTTTTCTTTTGTATTCCTTTTCAGAGATTCGCTCTGGAGAAATTGCAATTTGCTGGAAATTCATTCGTATTCCAAAGCTATAGTCAATATTATTATCCTTATTCTCATGGTATTGTGTCCAGAAATTGTCCAGATTATAGGTGTTAAAATCTAACAGTTCCCGTTCTAAGGCGTATGGTATAATTTGCCCACTGGCATTATTTAATTCCACATATACATAATCCGTACCGTAGAAACGAGCATCATCTTTTAGGGCTCGTACGTCCTTGTAATTGGCCTCCAATTCTTCTATTTCACAATAGATGTTGTAGGCTGTTCTGGCATCTAAGGTGGAGTTTCGATTCATATATTGAGCAGCTTCATCATAACTATAAGCAATATAATCTTGTTTGGCCTCTAATATATTATTGGTATAATTTACCAATTTAAATTTCGCATCCTTGCCGTTTGAATTTGTAAGAGGAAGTAACGGACGAAGTAACTGTTGTCTTTCTTTAAGATCCAAATAACGGTAAAAAATTTCTTTGCTATTAGAAGCTTGTCCTTCTTTTTTTAAGAAGTCAATACGACGTGTATCATCTGCAACTACCTTTTCAAAAGCTTCTTCAAGTAAGGATATATGCATATCCTTTTTAGGAGATGTTTTTCCTTTTTTAATCTTCTTAATAGCTAGATATATAGCCTGATCATAGTTTCCTTCTGCAAGGAATTTTTCATTCCTTTTTACGCTATTACAACTCATCAGCAATAGCGCCATCATACAAAAAATAGTAGTTGTTCTCATAACGGATGATTTTCGATTATAGGTTTGGTAAATACAATTCTGATGCCAAAGATCTATTTAGTTGGCAGGAAGTACTTTACCACTGCAATCTCCAAACCCAATACGTACGTCTTCATTTTTACAGAAGCCTCGGAGAATAACCGTATCGTCGTCATTAATAAATTTACGTTCGCTTCCGTCACTCAGCTGTAACGGGTTTTGTCCCCTCCAAGTGAGCTCAAGCATGGAGCCATAACTATCTTTAGTAGGGCCAGAAATAGTTCCGCTACCCATCATATCACCACTACGAACATTACATCCATTTACAGTGTGGTGGGCCAACTGTTGGGACATGGACCAATACATATATTTAAAATTACTATTGGCTACGATATTTTCTGCACCATTTTCTGGTTGTATAATGGCTTGAAGGTGAATATCAAAATTTTTAGCGTCAGACTGTTGTAAATAGGGTAGTGGTTCTGGATCTTGAACAGGTCCAGCGGTTCTAAATGGCTCTAATGCGTCTAGTGTTACTATCCAAGGAGAAATTGTAGAAGCAAAGTTTTTTCCTAAGAAGGGTCCTAAAGGAACATATTCCCAAGCCTGTATATCGCGCGCACTCCAGTCATTAAAAAGAACGAGCCCAAAGATATTCTCTTCGGCTTCTTCAATAGGGACTCTCTTACCTAAGTCATTAGTAGCGGTTGTGATAAAGGCCATTTCTAATTCGAAATCCAGCAATTTTGATGGGCCAAAACCTGGGATACCGTCCTCACCAGGTTTGGTTTGACCAATGGGTCTTCTTACCGGTGTCCCTGAAGGGACAATGGAAGAACTTCTTCCATGATATCCAATAGGAATTCTCAGCCAATTAGGTAATAGCGCATTTTCTGGGTCGCGGAAAAGAGATCCAACATTGGTTGCATGCTCTTTACTGGCGTAGAAGTCAGTATAATCTCCAACATCTACAGGGAGTTGCATTTCTATTTCTTCCATACTAAAAAGGACCTTTTTACGATGTTCTTGATCGTCACGTAGTCCTGGACTTGTGTGCAAAAATATATCTGAAATACGATTGCGAACCAAACGCCATGTTTTGCGCCCATCTGCAATAAAATCATTCAAGGAATCCTGTAAAAAAAGATCATCAGTAAGATCAATTCCTTTGAAGTAACCCAATTGGTGCATAGCACCTAAATCGATGGCAGTATCGCCTATGCGAGTTCCAATGGTAATTACATCGTCTCGTGTTAAAAATACTCCAAATGGAATATTCTGAATTGGGAAGTCACTATTGGCGGGAACATCCAGCCAGGATTTTCGGGTAGGGTCGTTGGCAGTCAATGGCATAGCACAAAATTTTATTGTTGGTAAAATGTTAATCAAATATATAATTTCTGAAGGACTAACGGCAAGCTTTTAGTACTTTTGATTTCAATTTAACGCTATTAAAATGATTACTAGAGACGAACAAATTTTTGAATTGATAGAAGCCGAAAAAGAACGCCAATTAAATGGCCTTGAATTGATCGCTTCCGAGAATTTTGTAAGCGACCAAGTGATGGCTGCGTCTGGGTCTGTGCTTACTAATAAATATGCCGAAGGCTATCCTGGGAAACGATATTATGGAGGATGTGAAGTTGTCGATGAAGTGGAACAGATTGCTATAGATAGAGCCAAGGCCCTGTTTGGAGCCGATTATGCTAATGTCCAACCCCATAGTGGTTCGCAGGCGAATACAGCTGTATTCGCCGCTTGTCTTAAACCAGGAGATAAATTTTTAGGATTCGATCTATCTCATGGAGGACACTTGACCCATGGTTCTCCAGTGAATTTTTCAGGAAAATTATATACGCCCGTTTTTTATGGTGTAGAAGAAGAAACTGGACGATTGGATTATGATAAAATTGAAGCAATTGCTGTAAAAGAGGAACCTAAAATGATCATAGCTGGTGCCTCTGCGTACTCTAGAGAGATTGATTATAAGCGTTTTCGTGAAATTGCTGATAAAGTAGGAGCTTTGTTAATGGCCGATATTGCGCATCCGGCTGGATTAATAGCAAAAGGAATTATTAGCGATCCTATTCCGCATTGTCATATTGTTACTACCACTACCCATAAAACTTTACGTGGACCTCGTGGAGGACTGATTTTAATGGGTAAGGATTTTGAAAACCCTTTTGGATTGAAACTAAAAAATGGCAACCTAAAGAAAATGTCTTCTTTGTTAAATAGCGGTATTTTTCCTGGAAACCAAGGTGGACCTTTAGAACATATTATTGCTGCAAAGGCCATTGCCTTTGGAGAAGCTTTGACGGATGATTTCTTGCATTATATGATTCAGGTGAAGAAGAATGCAGCCGTGATGGCTAAAGCTTTTGTGAATAAAGGCTACAAAATTATAAGTGGAGGAACGGACAATCACATGATGTTGATTGATCTTCGAAACAAAAACATTTCAGGAAAAGAAGCAGAGGAAGCTTTAGGTAAGGCAGAAATCACGGTGAATAAAAATATGGTCCCTTTTGATGACAAATCTCCTTTTGTAACTAGTGGTATTCGAATAGGAACAGCCGCGATAACAACAAGAGGAATGCAAGAAACGGAGATGGAAGCTGTTGTTGATTTAATCGATGAAGCGATTATCAATTTTGAAGATGAAACGAAATTAGAAGCCTTGGGTGAAAAAGTGAATGCACTAATGGCTGGGAGACCTTTATTTCAAGGTTAGTATAAAGTAAGTTATTGATTTTTAAAAGTCTCAGTGGAAACTGGGGCTTTTTTTTTATCTTTAGAACACTAACTAATCAAACAGACCATGCGTCCAATTTCTACTATTTGGCAATATCTTGCTTTATGCTTCATTATTGTATCACCTAGTCTCGCTCAAGTACAATTTACAGAAAGTGCTACAACACTTGGTTGTGGAAATTCCTCTTATGGGACGGGTACTCTAGGAGGTGGCATCTCTTTTTTCGATTTCGATCAAGATGGCTGGGATGATATCACGGTTGCTTCAGAAGAGGGAAGCCCTATTCGGTTTTTTAAAAACAACCTTGGTTTCTTTTCTGAAGTTGATCTCGGTATTGATAATAGTTTTGAATTAAAAACGGTTCAATGGGTAGATTTTGATAACGATGGTGATTATGATTTTTTTGCAACCAGTAATATTGATCAAAACAAACTGTACGAAAATGATGGCTCCATGAATTTTACCGATATAACGGTGGAAGCTGGACTTTATATGGAAGCCCATTGGAGTTATGGAAGCTCATGGGGTGATTTTAACAACGATGGTTGGTTAGATGTTTTTATCGCTTCTCATTACGAGTTAGACGAGGGGTATTATAACGTACTTTTCAGAAACAATGGAGACGGAACTTTTACAGATGTGAGTGTCCAAGCTGGGATATTTCAAGCCTCTTTTATTTCATTTTGTTCAGCGTTCTTTGACTATGACAAAGATGGTTGGCAAGATATTTATGTGGCTAATGATAGAGCCCCAGTCAACCAATTGTATCACAACAATGGCGATGGGACTTTTACTGAAGTGGGAGCAAGTTCGGGGACTGGAATCTCTATTGATGCCATGAGTACGACCATTGATGATCATAATAATGATGGTTGGTTAGATATTTACGTGACTAATACGGGAGCAGGAAACGCGTTTTTAGAAAATAATGGTGATGGTACTTTTACGGATTTAGCACATACCAACGGAACCCTAATGGAATCGGTTGCTTGGGGTGCGGTTTTCCTAGATGGAGATAACGGCGGTATTAAGGATTTGTATGTTAGTGCCATGGTGGACGATCCTAACGTAGCTTTAACGGCTGCCTACTATGAAGATGATGGAAGCGGTCTTTACTTTATTCCAAGTAATGCTGGACTCTATGAGGATCACGCAGTGAGTTTTGGGAACGCCATCGGGGATATCACTAATAATGGATATCCCGATATCTCAGTACTAAATTTTAGCCCGAACGATATGTTTCTATTCAAAAATGAGGGTACATCAGGGAATAATTGGTTGAAGGTAGCATTGGAAGGTACACAGAGCAATAGACAGGGCATTGGCTCTTGGATAGAGATTTCAGTTGATGGTGAGAAGCAATACAACTATACGCTTTGTGGAGAAGGGTATCTTGGACAAAATTCTGCTTATGAGTTCTTCGGAATAGGAACCGCAAGTAATATAGATTATGTAAAAGTTACTTGGCTAAGCGGGATTGTTGATATAGTTGAAAACCCCGAAATCAATACTATGATGACCATAGTTGAAGGCAGTACATTAGGTCTTTCGAATTTCGACAAATCTACTGCTTTGATATATCCGAATCCTTCAGAAGGATTTATGACAATTGAAGTTTCTCAACAGTTTATTGGACGGCCAATGACCATCCTTGATGCTTCTGGTAGGATCGTGAAGACAATGGTCCTATCTTCTAAAAAACAAATAATCACCACGAATGACCTTAGTGCAGGAATTTATTTTATTCGCCTTGGCAACAAAACTGCAATCATTACAGAGAAGTTAGTGATTAAATAGTGAATCTTAGATAAAAAGGTCCCCGTCAAAGCTATCTTCTATAGCGATACCCATATCTTCATACATGTCTCTTTTACTTTGTATGAAAGCGGCTTCATCAAATATGGGGGTTTCGGTTTTAGACTTTTTTAAAAGACTTCTTTTAGGTAATACAATCGTTTTCATAATAATTACTTCATAGTTTATAGTACAAATATATGTTTGTAACTAATTGAAAACAATAGGATTACAATGGTAATTGAAGAGGGTTTTTCCTGATTAAAGGCTAGGATTTTTCTGTATCTTCGTACGAATAACAAAAGAAATTGATTATTAATATATGAGGATTGTTACAGATAGACTTCAATTGGAAAATACCGCATTGACCCATGCTCCATTTTATTATGAGCTTTTTAATAGCGAAGGGTGGTTACAGTACATTGGTAATAGAAATATCAATTCTATTAAGGATGCCGAAACTTATCTAGCGGAGAAACAGATTCCCCTTTTTAAAAAGCATGGTTATGGCAACTGCACTGTTTTTTTAAAGGATTCAAAAATCCCGATAGGCTCATGTGGTTTATACAAACGAGAACAATTGGAACATCCAGATATTGGATTCGCCTTTTTACCAGAATTTATTGGGAAAGGATATGGTTATGAAGCGGCACATGCCATGATGGAATACGCCAAAAAAGATTTAAATATTACCAAGATATTTGGCTTTACGGTTGATTATAATCATGCATCCATTGCCTTACTTACAAAATTGGGATTTCAGGAAAAAGGTACGTTTACCTTCGAAGATGATCCCGAAGAGCTGTTATTATTTTCAACGAAATAGGCCAATGAAATTAGAGACAAAAAGACTTGAATTATTAGAGCTTGCTCAAGATGATTTTGAAGCAATTCATCAAATGAATCAATTTCCTGAAGTGGCTCGTTATAACACCATCGGAATTCCAAAGAATATTTCAGAAACTTCAACTCGATTGGAGCAAGTTCTCCGTGATAAAAATGCTTTGAGCTGGAGTATTCGTTCCATTGAAAATCATGAGTTTATTGGACAAATAGGAATGAATCTATCAGCAACTCGTTACAAAAAAGGTGAAGTATATTTTAGTTTACATCCAAAGTTTTGGAGTAAGGGGTTAGCATCTGAGGCTGCCGCAGCTGTTTTGAAATTCGGATTCGAAACACTAAACCTTCATCGTGTTGAAGCAGGTGTCGCGATAGAAAATACCCAATCGATCGCTTTACTACAACGACTCGGTATGACTCGAGAAGGACTTTGCCGAAAAATACTACCCTTAGCAACCGGTTGGATGGATAACTATATGTATGCAATTCTCGAAGAAGACCAAAGAGATTATTAGTCTTCGATAAAAATTATGGCTTCATAGGCCCCAGCATCTGGAGTATTGTCTCTAGGTGTTCCATTTAGGTCTTGGGGTAAGCCAATACCGTTTAATCCGATACCTTCGGCACCAGAATTCCCTTGTTCAATATTGAAGTCATTCAAGTTTACGTTCTGAAAGGTGGGCTCTGCATTTAACACACTGTTCGTGTATAAAATATCATTTGAAAAATCATAATTGGGGTCGTCTTCAAAATCGCCATTAGGATCTTCGAATTTAATTAGACTATTAGTAAAGTTGAAATTGAAGTCGGTATTTTCTATTTTTCCAAATCCCAACTCACGCTGCTCACTACCGTATATGATACAATTGGTGAAATTAGCCTCTACCAAGGGAATTGGAGCTTCTTCAACACCATTGTCCAATTGAACTGCTGGAAAATTTCTAAAACTATTGGTCCAATAGTTAGCAAACGTGCTATGATTGAAATTGTAAATACCACCAAATTGACAGGCGAGAGAAGAGATTCCGCTGTTGTTTATGACAACATTCTCACCATTAATGATCGCTGCTCTTGCTAGTAACCCGAAATTGGCGCTGTTATAAATTTGCACATTACTTAACGCAAGGGCGGTCGCTTGATCGTTTCCGTTCACCAAGAGTCCTACAGCACTATTTTTTATCGTGGTATGGTTGAAAATATTGTTTGTACTTCCTGGAGTCAATAAAATGGTATCCCACTGGCCAGGTATATCTGCGAAACCAGGTTCAAGTCGGTCCCCTTCAAAAATAATTTCATTTTCCATGAGTTCGGGATTGGTACTTGGCAATCCTAGGGCTTGGATAGATCCTTCATCTGCAACTAATATCCCACTATCTCGATGGAAGTGAATTCTGGCACCTGCCTCAATAGTTAATGTTTCACCTGAGGCAACGGCTGCATAGCCATAGATAACATAGGGTTTTTCGTTGGTGAATGTAAGTTCTTCAGGGCTTAAAACAAAGCCTTCAATCTCAATAGGGTTCCCGTCCGGATCTTCTCCAATCGGTATTGTGCCAGGGATGCCTTGGCTATCTAAATCGGGAAATAGAAAGACCGCATCTTGAATAAGTGTAATTAAATCTACGTGTTGTTCGTTACCACCTGCATCAAAAAGAATTTGATCTTCATAAACAAAATCTGTTCCCCCAGTTTGATCAGCAATGTCAACTGTTGTTTCTACAAAGATGAAAATGCTGTCTTTTGCTAGTACTTGTACGTCTTCGAACTCTTTGCCAGCTAGCCCGTCAACATTAAGACGGTAATTTGATGCTTGACCACGACCAAGACGTACCGAAGGGATGTTAATATCCTCGTTACTTCTATTATAGACTCTAAGGTTATACGTGCTAGACCCTATATTGGTGAATACAGTATCTAGGTAAACGGTGTCTCTAGAGAATTCTAGATTCCCAGTAGAAGGGATTGTTTCAAAATCATTTCGGCAAGAACTCCAGAGTACAAGTCCGCAAAGAATGGCAAGGCCGTATAAATACTTCATTAAAGAAAATTTTAGGTAAAAATATAACTTTTTATGAAGCGAAATATTGTAGAAGAAAAACTTTTAAACAGACAGTGGCAATAGCAGGAGTAAATCCCTCCAGATACTCGCTGCTACTGCCCCCCAAATGGGTACTGCCTATTTTTTATTTTTAAGAGCTCTTTTAATGAGACGTGCGGCTTTGTCTCTACTTCGTTTTATTTTTTTGAAGGCGTTTTCTTTGGCGGCATATTCCTTACGACGCTTCCGATTACTTCTTTGGTCATGATCCAAATAGCTGTCTCTTGCATAGGGATCTACATACATGCTTGACTCTTCGCGTATAATCATAAATCCAATGGTTCCAGCTAATTCTTCGAAATTGGGTGTCATAGAAAAGCTAACCTCATTGGAAATATTTGACAAAGCAATCTCTTTGTTTTCATATCCTAAGAAGCTAAATTCTAAAACAGAATTAGGTTCAGTTTCGATACTGTAATTCCCTTTAAAGTCAGTTTGCGTTCCTTTTGAGGTTCCTTTTATGAGAACATTCACTCCAGGTAGGATTAATTGGGCTTCATCGCGAATGGTTCCTGAAATAGTGATTTTGCTGGCAGTTTCCTTTGTTTTTTCATCTTTAACTTCAAGACCACAAATGGCTGCTTTGTTTTTCAATATTTCAAGAAGATCGACTTCATGCTTAATCTTACCAATTGTTTCCACAGGAACGGTTCGAATAGCTCCAGTAATTATCGATACCTTATAGTGTTTTGGTTTCAGTATTACGTGAATGGTTGTGTCTCTGTTTCCAAGTGTATATTCAGAACTTCTCATATCATTCTTTAAAAAGAATAGCGTGGAGCCACTAGCACATTTGATAGTATACTCGCCTTTTAGATTTGATCTAGAACGGGCTCCAGTTTCTAGAACAATTACCTCGGCATTTTTAATTGGATTGCCGTTCGCATCGGTGATCTCACCTGTAGCGGTGATAATTGCTTTTTCAGTAGTGGAATGAATAGCACTATTTAGTGCAATAGATGATTTTACAAACGTGGTTGCTCCGCCTTGTGATTTAGCCTCTTGAAGACTTAAGATACTCAAGGGTAATAGTAATGACGCTGCATATGGAAGTAGACTATTATTTGATTTACGTTCCAACTTTATTTCTCTGTTGAGTTGGGTGTTTTTAAATCGTCCACAAACCTTATTCCCAACAGAAATTGTCTTTACAATTTCTTCGTCAGTGGACCGGGTGAAGTCCGTGACTTCTTTAGCACATTGGTCGCAAAATTTACCTTTTTCTGTCGGCGACATTTTATTCCAATCTTCGTGGCAGGGTTCTGGGACTGTAATGGAGAAAGACTTTTTCATACGGTTGACAGGTAGTAGTTGATACCACAAAGCACCCAAATTTTGTCCATAAAAAAAATGACCGTTGAGGGAACGGTCATTTTCAGTGAGTAAACAGTCTTTTTTTGAGGATTATTTTTTTACGATCTCAATTTTAAAAAGTTTGTCCCAGTTTTTACCAGTGACATACAGAATATTAGGTTCCCCTTTATATGCGATTCCGTTAAGTACATCTAATTGACTATGCTGTGTTACCTTCTCTTGAAGTCCTTTTAGGTTTATGACTCCTTCAACAGCCCCATTGGAAGGATTTACAATGGCAATGGCATCTTTTTGATAGATGTTGGCGTAAATCTTTCCTTCCACCCATTCCAATTCGTTTACGTTATTGATAACACTTTTGTTGGTGTAGATTTCAATGAAATCTTCTTCGGCCAGAGTAGTTGTGTTTAACGTCCAGATTTTTTGTGTTCCATCACTCTTGTAAATGGTAGTCCCATTATTACAGAGTCCCCAACCTTCACGACTTTTACCATAAACAAAGGTTCCTGTTTTTTCGAGATTTTCTAAGTCATAAATGAACCCTGTGTTTTCTTGCCAAGTAAGCTGATAGATTTTATCGTTTAGAATGGTAAGTCCTTCCCCAAAATATTGATCTCCCATTTTTTCTAATTGAAGCACTTCCCCTGTGAGATAGTCTGTCTTTCTCAAAGATGATTTTTTGCGTTGCCCAGTGCTTTCGTAAAGCACGTCATCCTCAAATTCTAAACCTTGTGTATAGGCACCCATATCATGGGGGTAACTTTCTAAGATTTTATAGTCATAGAGGACAGGGACTTGCGAAGCTGTAATAGTAAAGTTTTTGCTTAGCGTATAGGATGTTTCTTCTGATTTTATATGAGCATCTATGGTATGAATTCCCATTTTCATTCCTTTTAGAAGGATTCGATCTTCCTTAAAAGAAACAGCTTCACCATCCAAGGAGTAATGAACCTGTGTGATTGGGCTACTCTTTTTAGCCGTAACAGCAACCGTAATAAAATCATTAGTTTTAAATGACTTCTTAGCGTTGGTAATGTTAAAAGAAAATAGTTGGTTGGGATCATTTATTTGTTCATTACAGCTGGAAAGAAAAGCGAGTAAAATGGTCAAAATGAAGAGCTTGCGAAAGGTCATGTTTTTACAAAATTTTAGGGCAAGATAACCAATAATAATTGATGCTAAAAATGCTTGTGGGAACTTTAAAACGGTCGTATATTTGCATGGGCAAGTCCTACACAACTAGCTCCTGTTGAATCCCCCAGGGTGGGAACGCAGCAAGGGTAGACGGTCGTAGCAGTGTGATGTAGGTAGCTTGCCTTTTTTTGTACCCAAAAGTCAAGGATTTTGAGCCTTATTTGGAATACTAATAACATCTTATCATATTTGCTGTTCAGTTTATCTCTATGCCAAAAGTTGTATTAATTACGGGTGGTTCTTCAGGAATAGGAAAAGCCATGGGTAACTACCTCCATAAAAAAGGTTATGTTGTATACGGAACGAGTCGTACTCCTTCGAAATATTCGGACAGTGTTCCATTTTCTCTACTAGCGTTAGACGTTACAAAACCAGAAACAATTACCAAGGCTATTTCTGAACTTATGACTTCTGAAGGAAGAATTGATGTTTTGGTGAATAATGCTGGCGTAGGAATTACAGGACCTATAGAAGAAACACCCACTGATGAAATTAGAAAAGCGTTTGAAACCAATTTCTATGGCCCTCTTACTGTGATCAAAGAGATACTGCCAGTTATGAGAGCGCAGGGAAGCGGTCATATTATTAATATTACGTCTATTGCGGGTTATATGGGCCTGCCATATCGTGGGATTTACAGTGCTACAAAAGGAGCTCTAGAGCTTATCACAGAAGCCTATCGAATGGAAACCCAACAGTTTGGAATTCAAATGACCAATGTAGCACCAGGAGACTTTGCTACAAATATCGCAGCAGGAAGGTATCATGCCCCAGTGCTAGATAATTCCCCATATAAAAAGGCCTATGGTGATACGCTTGATATGATGAACGAACATGTAGACGGCGGAAGTGATCCCATGCAAATGGCTAAGAAAATTCAACAAATAATAGAAAACCCTAATCCGAAAATTCACTACAAAGTAGGTGCCTTTTTGCAAAAATTCTCCATCGTTTTAAAACGAATCTTACCAGGTAAGGTTTATGAGCGTATGTTGATGAATCATTATAAGTTGAAATAAGCTTATCAACAAGAAAGCTGTATAAAATTTATCTAAATCATTTTTGCTACTTGATTAGTTGCGTATTTTTGCAACATCTAAAAACATAAACGCAATCTCATGAAATTTTTTATTGATACGGCAAACCTTGATCAAATCCGTGAAGCACAAGACTTAGGTGTGTTGGACGGAGTGACTACCAATCCATCTCTGATGGCTAAAGAAGGTATTACAGGACGTGATAATATCTTAAAACACTATGTTGATATTTGTAATATCGTTGATGGTGATGTTTCAGCCGAGGTGATCTCAACTAACTTTGAGGGTATGGTTAAAGAAGGAGAGGAGTTGGCGGCACTTCACAATCAAATCGTGGTAAAACTTCCAATGATCAAAGACGGGGTAAAGGCAGCAAAATATTTCAGTGATAAAGGAATTAGAACAAACGTAACTTTGGTGTTTTCTGCAGGACAAGCTCTATTAGCGGCTAAAGCGGGAGCTACCTATGTATCTCCTTTTATTGGTCGTTTAGATGATATTTCTACAGACGGATTGAATTTAATTTCTGAAATTCGACATATTTATGATAACTACGGATTCACGACAGAAATTTTAGCAGCATCCGTTAGGCATACAATGCACGTAATTGATTGTGCGAAGATTGGTGCAGATGTAATGACTGGACCCTTGTCTTCTATTGAAGGGCTATTAAAGCATCCTTTAACAGACATTGGATTGGAAAAATTCTTAGCCGATTACAAGAAAGGAAACTAAGGAAGTAATAGAAAACAAAAAAAATCCCAAGTTCTATGACGTACTTGGGATTTTTTTGTTCAAAACGGATATTATCTATTCAAATATGCTAGTAGCTCACTTTCAATGGAGATATCGAAAATATTAGTGTTTCCATCTAATATTTTTCCGTCTTTATCCACAACCATAGCTTTGTTTACAGAATTGATGACTAACTTCATTTCCGCATCGTCAAAATTTTCAAATTGAAACTCGGCTGCCTCTCTATATCCAGAGGCCTTAATGACCTTTAGCCATTTTTTAAAATGAGTATCTAAGTTAATTCCGATAAAATCATATTCCGGGTATTTGTCCCTAAGTTCATTGGCTCTGGTATGAATCTTCTTATAATGTTTAATAGACTTATTAGACCAAAAATAGATCACAGTTGGCTTATTGAAAATACTGTGAAGATCTTTCACCGTATTCTCTGTTGTTAATAAGGCTAAATTTGGAATAGTATGGCCAGGTGTAAGGCGAATAGTTGCTTCTGCTAATCGCTCTATTTCGTCCTTGTCGGTAGCATTACTACTAAACTCCCTAAATTGTTCCAGCAAAACTTGTTCTTTCTTCTCATCTTTCGCATTCACGAAATACCGGTGCGCATTGGTGCGCAATAAACGATTCTTTAAGGTTTCATTTGTAATAAGACTATCGATTAGCTTGTTTTTAAGGAAGTTGTGCGTGAAACCATCCGGATTATAGAGCTCTTTCTGTTGGTATTTTGCAAAAGCTAAGTTGTCCAAGTGAAAACTCAAAAATCGATAGTAGGGGTAATAGCTTCTTAGAAATTCATTTCCATAATCAATTTTATTTCTGAAACTAAAAAAACTTTCAGGTATATCGATATCATCATTATAGACCTTCTTTCTTGAATTGGCCGCAATATAATGTTCCTTTTTCGAGTAGATTCCATAATCTATAGCGGCGGTAACAATTT
>JAHZIZ010000466.1 GCA_022601215.1 Bacteroidota bacterium | reverse complement strand
TGCGCCAGTTTTTGTCTTGAAGACATTGACTTCTAATTATCTATAGGAGATACTTGGGTAGTATTTTCGGGAATAATGGCTTGATAAATTGCTTCTTGTATATTACTCCTCAAATTGCTTCCAATAATCTTCCTATTATCTGCAGACGGATAGGTACGGTTAGATAGAAATACATAGACAATTTCTTGATCTGGATCTGCCCAAGTAAAAGTACCCGTAAAACCACTATGTCCAAAACTAGTCATAGAAACACATCCACAAGTAGGTCCACTATCGCCCAATTGAGGCTTATCGAATCCCACTCCTCGTCTCACCCTATCTTCACAGTAATAGCAAGTATTAAAAGCGTTAATAGTTTCAGGCGATACGTATTCTACTCCTCCATAACTACCTCCCCATAAGTACATCTGCATAATCTTAGCCACATCGTTTGCATTACTAAACAAACCTGCATGTCCACTTACTCCACCCATCATGGCAGCTCCTTGGTCGTGAACATAACCATGAACTTTCTGTTTTCTAAAATATTTATCATCTTCGGAAGGAGTAATATCTCTTTTACTAAATTTAGCCAATGGTTTGTACGTAGTGTAACTAGCCCCAAGTGATTCATAAAGATTACGTTGCACTAGATTTTCTAAGGGTGTTCCGTAGAAATCTTCCAAGTATTTTTTTAATAAATAGTAGGGTAAATCACTGTATTTGTATCCCGAACGCGTTCGTAAGTCACTTTCTTTAATCAGTTTATAAATACTATCAGTCATATCATGTCTCACAAACATATCTGTTGCCACACGGGTTGGAAATTCTTTAGACCGCTCTTTTGAATAGTATTTCGTATCTGGCAAATTGGTCACAGAATCCATGGTTTGTATGTAAAATGGGATCCACGCCTTCAGTCGTCCAGTATGGGTCAACATCCTTTGCAGTGTAATGTTTTTCTTATTTGAATTTTTAAATTCTGGTAACATCTCATACAACTTAGTATTCATAGAAATTGCTTTTCTATCAAACAACTCCATTGTCATTGGTAAGGTGGCGAGTATTTTAGTTAAAGAGGCTACATCATAAATATCATCATCTTCGACTCTACGCTTCTTAGATGGAGTGTGGTGCCCAAAATTCTTGTTATATACAATTTTACCCTTACGCGCCACTACAATTTGAGCTCCTGGCATCATACCCGCCCAAAGTCCAATTCTAGCCAAGGAATCAATCTTTTTTAAACCCTCTGAAGACAAACCAACACTTTCCGGCACTCCGTATTGTAAACGATCTAAACCTTTGGTCTCAATTGAAGTGTGCAAAGGAAACTCAGTACCTATTGAAACAGGCAGTCTCCCCGTCGCCTCTCTAGCTCCAAATATAAGTTGGGCCGATAGTTGCTGTGAAATGTCACTGTTTTGATAGGATGAAATTATAGCCTCAAAATTGGTGGTTGTCTTTAATTGCAACAAAGCATAAGGACGCGCAAAAACATCCAGGATTACTTTATTCGTTCTAGCAATCTCGTACAACCAAACTAACTCCTTATCTGTAAACTGATAATCCTTCCAAGGGTTCTCATTCGATTTATGAAACCCTACAATCACCTTATCATATTTAGCTAATTTTTTTATGTACTGATCTAAGCTCTTGGCCTTTACCCAATCTACCTTTGCGTATTTCTTTAAATGATTTACAAACACCTTTCCGTTGTCATCTCCAAAATTCACATACGCAATTTTAGTGTTTTTCAAATCTACTATTGGTAGTATTACAGAGTCATTCTTTACAACGGTCAGCGCCTGTTCCATTGCTTTTTCATACAATACATAATCACGAGGATCATTTAGATTTTCAAGAAGATTCTCTGTTGAGATTGGTGTAAAATCGTCCAAGCCAACTTTATATTTTGCAAGCAATATTTTTTTTACTGAAAGCGCTAAACGTTCTTCGGTAACACCGCCTTCACGATAAGCACGCACCAACATATCATGAGCTTTTGGGATGTTTTCAGAAATAAGTAACACATCATTACCTGCCATAAATGCGGCTAGGTCAATTTCTCCTGGCTCCTTAAAATTTGCGGCACCCTTCATATTCAAGGCATCTGTGAAAATAAGCCCATTAAAACCTAATTCCCCTTGTAACATATTGGTCACAACGTTTTTTGAAATAGACGACGGAAACCCAGACTCTGGAACAATTGAAGGTATGTTTAAATGTGCCACCATGACACTACTTAAGCCTTCACTAATAATACGTTTGTATGGATATAACTCCAGGGTGTCCAAACGTTCCTTATCGAATAACAAGGTAGGAAGCGTTTTATGTGAATCCGTTTCTGTATCTCCATGGCCTGGGAAATGTTTTGCATTAGCCATTACTCCTGCACTTTGCATCCCACGCATAAAGGCGATGGCCTTTTCAGTAACATTCTCTCTACTCTCACCAAATGAACGATTACCAATTATCGGGTTTTTTGGGTTGGTATTGATATCTACGACAGGAGCGAAATTGAAATGCACTCCCATTCGTTTAGAGTGATCCCCTATTCTTTTACCAACCTGTTCTACGATACGATTATCTTTTATAGCACCAAGTGTCATATTCCAAGGATAGGCGAAGGTAGAATCTAAGCGCATAGCCAACCCCCATTCGGCATCCATTCCAATAAGCAACTTGGTTTTTGCAAGTGCCTGAAATTCATTATTCAGTTTCACTTGTCTATAGGGCCCTCCCTTAGAAAAAATAACTCCTCCAATGTGATACTCGGTAATTAGATCCTTTATTTTATCGGTTTTCGCTTTAGGATCACTAGAAAACACATCTACCATAAATAATTGCCCTACCTTTTCTTGTAGGCTCATATTGTCATAAATGCTATCCACCCATTGCTGCTGATTTTCTAAATCATTTTCAACTAACAATGGATTAATTTGTTGAGCAACACCTGTTAACGAAAGGCATACTAAAAGCGCAGTGGCGAGGTTTCTAATCATACTATCTAAGGTAACAAAAACTATGCTAAAAATCGACTGTGCCAACTATCTTTTGCTGGAACTTCCCAATGCTCTAAATATTCTTCTTTTGTGTTCACCAAATTGTTGAAAACAATAGTATTTCCTGATACGGAACGATTCTTTGCCATTTTTTTGAAATCAGCCAAAGGTTTATGTGCGATGAATTCGCCGTTATAATAAGTAACATTCATTTTATCGAGCAAATCCACTCCTAATTCCTGTTCCAAATTTTGAATAAACCGAACAGAAGCATCAATACTACATCCTGAAGCTGAGGCATTTGTTTGATTAAGCCCTATCACAATAAATCGGTTGTACTTCAGTTCAAAGCCAGCCTCAAGATCGGAGCCATGAGCTGTCCATTGGGTTAAAAACTCTTTAGTTTTATTGGCGATCATTACCACTTCTTCATCAGATAGTTTTCTATTGGATTGATAAATCCAAATTCTTGAATTACTGGGTAGGTCTTTAAAATCTGCAAACATGGTCTTTTCTATAAATCTTGTGCGGTTGCGATCATTTCGGCAATATCCATCACTGCGATACTATCTTCTTTTTCTTTATTCTTTACTCCATCTGTCATCATGGTATTACAAAAAGGACACCCGGCGGCTATTACTTCAGGTTTTGCCTCCAGAGCTTCTTCTGTGCGCTCTACATTGATGTCTTTGTTGCCTTTTTCTGGCTCCTTAAACATTTGAGCTCCTCCAGCTCCACAGCAGAGTCCACGAGATTTACAACGTTTCATTTCCACCAACTCTACTTCTAACTTTCGAAGTAACTCACGAGGTGCCTCATACTCCCCATTTGCTCTACCTAGATAACAGGGATCATGAAATGTGATACGTTTCCCTTTAAACTTTCCTCCTTCAACCTTAAGACGACCTTCATTGAGTAAGGACTTTAAAAATTGGGTGTGGTGCATCACTTCATAGGTTCCACCTAACTCTGGATATTCATTTTTTAGCGTATTGAAGCAATGTGGACACGTGGTTACAATTTTCTTAACTTCATATCCATTAAGCACTTGAATGTTCATCATCGCTTGCATCTGAAACAGAAATTCGTTTCCAGCACGCTTTGCTGGATCACCAGTACATCCTTCTTCAGCTCCTAATACTGCAAAATCTACTCCAGCATTATTAAGCAATCGTGCGAATGCCTTAGATATTTTTTTTGCTCTATCATCAAAACTACCAGCGCATCCTACCCAGAATAATACTTCTGGATTTTTTCCTTGCGCCATATATTCGGCCATCGTAGGCACTTTTATTATTTCACTCATTTGGTACGCCTTTTATTTACGGGTATAACATTTCACATAATCTCGTTGCATAGTCTTTGTTTTTTAAGGAATCACTGGATCAATATCAAGTGGATCACATGAGAAAGTGTCCAGTCCTAATTCTCCAAAAAGGATACAACAAACATAGCCTTGCAACAGATAAGAATCTTGGTCATCAATTACTACTCGATACCTATAGACACCTTCTAATATCTCATAAGCATCTGCATTATATGAGTTTGTCTCATTATTATAGTTGTCGATATCCGCTACTAGTACGTTATTGTCATTATAAATTTTCACATTATTACTTGGAAAATTCTGAATATTGATAAATGTAAGCGTATCGTTATACCCATCATTATTAGGTGTGAAAAACTCGTCGGGTATTACATTCGCACCTATTTCATCCACATTTCTTTCATTATACGGGTTTTCCATGCAACATCCCGTGAATGCAAGAATTGTTTGCTCGGAATCTGAATCAGCATTATCATCATTATTACATGAATAAGCTATGAACAAGAGAAGTAAAAGTTTGTAAAAATTCATGGTTAATTTAATCCTCAAATACTTCAATAGTAACTTTCTTTTCTACAAGATCTGTAAACTTACCTTTGTATCGTGTTGCCTTCACTAAATGATTATCTACCCAATGGTAATTACCTCCTCGAGGTTTTCCCATGAGCATCGAATGATACTTAAACCCGTGTCTATTTAACCAATCTTCTGTCACTTTCCTATGATCTTCTGTACGGGAAGTAAAAAAACAAATAATATGCCCTTGGTCATACCATTTATTTAATGTTTTAAGGGCATCTGGATACAATTCGGCTGTTGCCATACGCTCTGGTTCTTCATTCGGTATATCATCACAAATGGTCCCATCTATATCGATTAGATAGTTTTTAACTCCTTCGGGCAATACAGGACTTACTGTCTCCCCATGTTCTACCTTGTCATGTAGCATCTTTTCTACTTCTTCCTTTTTCATAAGTTCCCCTTAATTGATTTATAAAATCATGATTTTATTCGTTAATCCAATTGGCTCTGTCCATTTGATTAAACGGCCACGGCGCAGCATTATTTTCAATATTGGTCATAGTCACGTTAAGCTCCGACGGTGCTGCACTTTGTTCCATTACTAAGTATTGACGCATATCCATAATAATGGACAAGGGATCTATACTCACTGGACAGGCTTCTACACAGGCATTACAAGTAGTACACGCCCATAATTCCTCAGTGGAGATATAATCTCCAAGAAGTTGCTTTCCATCCGCTTTAAATTCACCATTCGCATCAATGTTTTTACCTACCTCTTCCAATCGATCTCGAGTATCCATCATGACTTTTCGAGGTGATAATTTTTTTCCAGTTTGGTTGGCCGGGCATTCACTTGTGCAGCGACCACACTCCGTACAAGTATATGCATTGAGTAACTGCGTTGTAGAGAGATCCATAACATCACTCGCGCCAAACTTCGCTGGAGCCTCTGCCCCATCGGCTGGTGCCGCAAATGGATCGGCACTAGGATCCATCATCAATTTTACCTCCTTGGTTACGGAAGCTAAGTTTTTAAATTGTCCTTTTGGATTTGTTCTTCCGAAGTACACATTAGGAAAAGCCAAAATAATATGTAGGTGCTTACTAAAATAAAGATAGTTAAGGAACACTAAAATCCCCAAAATATGCAGCCACCATGCGCTTCTTTCTACCATGTGGAGAACACCTTCTGATAACCCACTAAATAAGGGAGCAATGTATTGCGAAATTACATTCCCATTATTCATTTCTTGAAAAGGAGTATCTGTTGCATTCATCACTAAGAATAGCGTCATTAAGACCATTTCGAAATAAAGAATAAAATTTCCATCATTTTTAGGCCAACCCTTCATTTCAGGACTAAGAAAACGTTTAATACGTTGAATATTTCTTCGGAACCAAAAAACAACCACCGCCACAAATACAAGTACGGCAAGTACTTCAAAGGTGCCAATTAAGAAGCCATAGAAAGCGCCCATAGATGAAAAGATGCGATGCGTCCCAAACAGGCCATCTATAATAATTTCTAACACTTCTATATTGATAATAATAAAGCCTACATATACAACTATATGCAGCAAACCTGATACAGGTCGTACGACCATTTTGGACTGTCCAAGAGCAATGCGCACCACATTCCTCCATCGCTGCGCTTTATCATGTGACGCATCCACTTTCTGACCAAGCTTAATATTGCGTATAATTTTACGGATGTTCTTGGTAAAATACCCTACACCAAGGGCAAGGGCAATTAAAAATAGTATGTTAGGGATGTATTGCATTAGTCAATTGAATCTTTTGGTGGATCGTATTGCTTTGCTCTTTTCCCAAATAGCGAGAAATGCACATAGCGCTTAGGATTTAATTTCATGTCTTCTAGAAGCTGTTCCAACTGTTTGGACGCTCCGGTAAGATTGTCATACAACTGTTCATCTTTTAGAAGTTTACCAACACTTCCATCTCCATTATCGATACCCTCCGCTATTGCGTTCAGTTTATTGATAGCCATCTCCATATTCTTAGCTAACTCACCTGTATTGATCTGAGCCAAAGAATCTGAAAGTTTAGCAAAATTCTCCGTAGTGGTATCCAAATTAGTAATGGCCCTATTAAATTTATCCTTGTTTCCGGAAAGCACCGTATTCATGTCTCTAGAAATACCATTAAAGTTGGCCATCGTTTGATTAAGGCTTGCTATTCCGTTTCTTAAATTTGTTTTAGTCTTATCGTCTAAAACTTCATTCACACCATTGAGCACTGTATCGAGACTACTAAGCGTTTGCATTAAACTTTTTTCTAGCGGATCAAATTTTTCAATAATCCCATCTATCATACCCGATTGTATTTCTCCTACTAGGGTGTCTCCAGACTTTGCCATTACATTTGTTGTCATATCTGGAAGAATCCCAAGATTGTTTCCTCCTATAAAACCGCTGCTATAAATTTGCACCATGCTCTTTTTGGAAAACTCAAAATCCTTTTCGACGTTAAAGGTTACCACAAGACTTCCCGCCTTATCCGCAAAGTCAATATTAGTCACTTTACCCACTGCTAACCCGTTAATCGTTACTGGCGCCGAAGTAGAAAGTCCTGCCACATTATCATATTTTACGTAGAATACTTTAGAAGAATCCAATAAACTGGAATTCTTTAGAAAGTTGTATCCGAAAATGAAAAGTGCAATCCCAACTAGGACTAGAATAGCGGTTTTAATCTCTCTAGATAGTTTCAAAAGTTTGGTTTTTGATTACTAAACAAATTTAGAAATAAATATGGGACTAATACCAAGGCTAGGCAAAAGATTACCCCATTTTTATAAAGAGGTTATTAAGATAATAGAGGAACATTTTTAAAAGGTGATCTGTATCAATCTAACGATCTTCTTTTTTGAGAACTTCAGATAGTCGTAATTTTTCTTTCCCATTAAAGGCAACTATATAACTAGAAGCATATCCTTTTTCTCGAGCAAAGGTTTTCATCAGCTGAATTTTATTATAATCACTAGTCTCACCGTAGTAATACTTGTACAAACT
>JAHZIZ010000465.1 GCA_022601215.1 Bacteroidota bacterium | reverse complement strand
TGATCTCTTCTTGTTTTCGATTTTTTGCGGCTTTCTCAGAAGCCAGCTTGGCTCTTATAGCCTTTTGTTTTAAAAGTCGTTCGGTTAATTGTTTTTGCTGTTCTTCTAATTGTTTTTGTTGTGCCACTAATTGTATTTCTTCGTTGTGGAGATTTTCTTCCACCATATCTGTGGTAGGAACTAAGTTGTTTTCTTCGCAGGCGTCTAACGCTGTAAGCACTGTTTTTGCTAATAGTTCCGCTTTGCTCACAAAATATCTGCTTCCTTCAAAGGTTGTTTTAGTTAACGCCTTATCTAAGTTTTCTATGGCATCATAGCTAGCATAATTGGCGTCTATACAGCTGCATTCCTGAGTGGTGACATGGACTCGGTTTAGTGATTCTTTTGCTTTTTTTACATAGAGAAGCATTTCATCATGGTACTTGGTTTGTAGCGATTTTTTTAAATGTTGATAACCGTAAGTCGCATCTTGATAGGCAGATAGGCAGTCATTTGATGTGGTGTTACAGAATATCGAGAAAATCGATATCAACAGCGTAGTTAAAAACATATAATTTGGGTTTAAGTAGGTAGTTTCAAGGTCTTACTTTATAAATCAAAAACAAAGAAAATTCTTACAAAAATTTAGATTCAATCCGGGAATTCTGGATTAGGGTCACAAATATGTTGTAGTTTATTTGTTTAGTTGATTTTTGGTCATACGTTCATGAATTTTTTAGATAGCTCAGTTTGCATATTGTTTTCTATCTTTATCCATATTGAACGTGCCTATGAAACCTATTACGATATCTGATTATAAAATTTCAAAAACATTTAGTATCGCTGCGAGTACTACTTATGAAGATTTTGATACTTCGGAAGAATCGCTTGAGAAATCCTTAGAGAAAACTAGAGAGAAACTTGGTAAGCTACAGGACACTATTTATGCGCATGGAAAATATGCTGTTTTGGTATGTTTACAAGGTATGGATACTGC
Source organism: Bacteroidota bacterium (assembly GCA_022601215.1). Classification (GTDB taxonomy): domain Bacteria; phylum Bacteroidota; class Bacteroidia; order Flavobacteriales; family Flavobacteriaceae; genus Aureisphaera. The sequence goes on along the minus strand of JAHZIZ010000465.1, from coordinate 13,649 downwards.
TGGAAAAGATAGTTTGATTAGAGAAGTGTTTAAAGATTTTAATGCGCGAGGTGTTGTGGTCCATAGTTTTAAAGTACCCACAGAGTTGGAGAGAAAACATGATTATTTATGGCGACACTACATTGCGCTGCCAGCTCGTGGTAAGTTTGGAGTTTTTAACAGAACACATTACGAAAATGTATTAGTCACTCGTGTACATCCTGAATATATTTTGGGGGAAGATTTGCCGAATGTTCATAGTGTTGATGATGTAAATCAGGCCTTTTGGGATAAACGTTTTGAACAGATTGTCAATTTTGAAAAGACCTTAGCACAGAATGGCACCCTTATTTTTAAATTTTTTCTGAACTTATCTAAGGATGAGCAGAAGAACAGATTGCTTCGCAGACTTAACAAGAAAAATAAAAATTGGAAATTTTCACCAGGTGACCTCAAAGAACGCAAACTTTGGACAGATTATGCTCGTTATTATGAGGACGCCATCAATAGGACTTCCAAACCTCACGCTCCTTGGTATAACATTCCTGCAGATAACAAACCAGCGGCACGTTTATTGGTAGCTACAATATTATTTGAAGAATTATCAAAATATAAGGATGTTGAAGCTCCGGAATTAGATCCCGAAGTGAAAGCCCGAATCAACGAATTTAAACAACAATTAGAAAATGAATAAACCTCTTACCCTTGTATTATGTGCCCTTTGTATGGCGCTATCTTTATCGGCTTTTTCACAAAAGGTGAATGAGGCCGATTCTCTTACCATTCGTAATCTATATGATATGGCCTTGCTCAATGGGCAAAGTTATGATTGGTTGGATCATTTGTCTAATGAAATTGGGGGGAGACTTTCGGGTTCTTTGGAAGCAGAAAGAGCAGTTCAGTATACGAAAGAGGAATTAGATAAATTGGGATTAGATCGAGTATGGTTACAACCCGTAATGGTGCCTAAATGGACAAGAGGCTTTAAAGAGTACGCTTATGTTGAGACTGCTCCTGGTATTACCAAAACGGTAAACGTTTGTGCCCTTGGTGGTTCAGTGGCTACCTCTTCTTTGGGAGTCAAGGCTGAGATTATTGAAGTTCAAGGGATCGAAGACCTTAAGGAATATGGAAAAGAACAAATTGAAGGTAAAATAGTATTTTATAATCGCCCAATGGAGGCTAATCTAATAAGTACCTTTGAAGCTTATGGGGGATGTGTTGATCAACGCTACGCCGGCGCTATGGAAGCGGCAAAATATGGTGCAGTTGGTGTTGTAGTGCGTTCCATGAATTTAAGACAAGATGATTTTCCACATACTGGATCCATGAGCTACGGTGAGGCTCCCGTAAAATCTAGAATTCCAGCCTGTGCAATTAGTACGAACGACGCAGACTATTTAAGTAAGGCGCTTGGTTTTAAACCAGATCTTAAGTTCTATTTTAAACAAAGTTGTAAGGTGTACAATGATGTGCAGTCCTATAATGTTATAGGGGAAATTACTGGAAGTGTGTATCCAAATAAGTATATGATAGTTGGTGGACATCTGGATTCTTGGGATTTAGGTGATGGTTCTCACGATGATGGCGCTGGTTGTGTTCAGTCGATGGAAGTCCTACGTCTATTTAAAAAAATAAACTATACGCCTAGACATAGTATTAGGGTCGTACTTTTTATGAATGAAGAAAATGGATTGCGAGGGGGTAGAAAGTATGCCGAAGAGGCCAAGCTAAAGCAAGAGCAACATTTATTTGCGCTTGAGAGCGACGCTGGTGGTTTTACGCCACGAGGTTTTTCTTTTGATACCGATGCGGCTAATTTTGCTCAAGTAGAAAGTTGGAAGCCCTTATTTAAACCGTATTTAATTCATTACTTCGAAAAAGGCGGTAGTGGGGCAGATATTGGACCCTTAAAAGACGGAACTGTTGTCCTTTCTGGATTGCGTCCTGACTCTCAACGGTATTTTGACCATCATCACGCAGAGAATGATACTTTTGATGCAGTCAATAAACGTGAATTAGAATTAGGTGGTGCTACCATGGCTAGTTTAGTATATCTTTTTGATAAATACGGAACTAAATCTACTGCAATTCCGGTTAAAAAGTAATGAATGTCAGTGTTTTGCATCGTTTTGTGTTGAGCTCCCTGAACCCTTTGTTTTAGAGGTAAAAACGTTACGGCATAGTAACTTTTCGTCGGCTACACAAAGTAAACTATTATCGGGGGTTACTAGCGGACTTTTATTTACTAAAAGAAAATGTATCTTTATATATGCGAAAGTATCACTAACCTATGAATAACAGAGCTTACATTATTAAGGCAATTCACAGCGCACTTTTACTTGTATTTATGACCATTTTTAATGGTTATGGTGCTACAAGTTTTAGTTACGTAGAGGACGACTTAAGTGTTATTCAGACTTCTTATCCGTTTATATTTACTCAGGAAATTGATCAAAATAACTTCCGTCAGGATTCTTTGAATGCCTTTAGAGAAAGAGCGATTTTTGCAGCGAAAAATAATGATATTGAAAATGCCAGTAAAAATGCTGAACTATTTGTTATCTATTCTGGTGAGACCAATTTTTTGGAGTATGGCTATTTCAAGCCTTTTTTAGAGGAAGAACCATTTTTAAGTCTCGTTCAGACCTATAGTATAAAATTTAACTGGCGCGATTTTCTGTATCTATTTTCCTCGGTGATTGGCTTTTTTATTGGACTTATCTTATTGTTTCGGAAAAATCAAGACAAATGGTCATCTGGTTTAATAAGTGTGTTTATGCTTATAAACTCTGTGTTCATTTTTCATAATTTTTTATACACAACAAAATTGGTGTTTGCTGCTCCGCATATGTTACAAGTTTCAGCTACTTATGCCTTTTTATATGGACCACTAATCTATTTTTATTACAAGAGAATTACAGTGAATTATCAATTCTCAAAAAAGGATCTGCTACATTTGATTCCAACGGTAGCGGTTTTACTTCTTGTCATACCAATTTTAGTGCTTCCTGGAGAAGAAAAAGAACGAATACTTTTTAATGTAGGTACCCTCGATAGAGAACCGTATAGAATTATAATAGTTTTCGGAAAATTCCTTTCTCTCTTTGCGTATGGAGGATTGATGCTATACTCTTATATAAAAACCAATAATAGTTTGCCCATCAGTAAACAGGCTCGAAAGTGGGTTAGAAATTTAGTTTTATTAACGAGTGTGTATGTGATCTCTTATTTAATTCATGGTTTAAACATTACAGAAGTAGTTTCTTGGTTAGATGTGTTTTTGGATGTGCAAATCATTGCTATGTCATTAACTATGTTGTACATAGGTTATATGTCGTACCTCAAGCCAAACTTATTATCCGTTGAGTTTACTAAGAAGAAAACAAAATATAAAAAATCAGGATTAACACCCAGTTTTTCTTTAGAGCTGAAACAAGAATTATTGTCTCTTTTAGAAGGAGATAAAATTTATAGGGAAAACAATATTAGCTTGGCCATTGTTTCAGATCGTTTGGGAACTACAAGGCACAATACATCTCAGGTGATTAATGAGCATTTTGGTTTGAACTTTTTTGAGTTGGTCAATAGGTATCGAATCGAAGAAGCAATGGAAATTCTCAAAAACGACACGAATAAAAATCTTAATATTATTGATGTTGCTTACGAAGTAGGATTTAATAATAAGGTGACTTTTAATAAATCCTTTAGAAAGCAGTTGTCCCTAACACCTTCTCAATACTTGAGTTCATTAAGAGCTTCGTAAACCCTTAGTAATTCTTCTTCGGAAAGGGTAATTTAGGTAGGGATTCACTTTAATTTAAAACAATATTAATTTCTTTGATATAGTTTAAAAGACTATTGTTTATGCAATAGGTAAGTTTAATTCATTATGGTTTAGTTGGTGTGAGATTTGTTTGGTAACTACTATTCAGTTTGGTTGGTTTTTCGTTTTACCAGACAAATCACAAAAACCCGTTTCAATTCTTTTTTGAGGCGGGTTTTATCTTTTAGGTTTGGCAGTTAAAATTTCCGTCACAGAAAATTTCAAGTCCGATAAAAAGCAGAATAATGATTAAAATATGTAAATAAGGAATACAGCAAAGGATCAAACTAGTTTTGTGTTTTTGTTTCGAATAAAAGATCCAAACTAGTATGAGTAGAACGAACGTCAGCATTGGATAGCTAATGATACTAATAGCTATCGCAATTGTTAAGAGATTATCTTCAGAGCCAGGGCTGTCGAACAACATGGGACTAAAAATGGCCATCATCAAAGCAGGAAACATTGATAATCCAAGTGTTATGCTCGATACTACAAGGAAGACCCTACGATTGTTTTTTGAGGTAATTGCCATTTGTTGATTAAATATAACAAACTTTTAATGGTTCCTTCTTTTGGATGTATAACTTTGTTCTAAATTGAGGATACCTTGTTAGCAAATTACACAAAAGAATTTTCCTATAATATTAAGTTAGCCTACCCCGTCATCATGGGAATGCTCGGGCATACGTTAGTCGCGTTTATTGATAACATTATGGTAGGGCAATTGGGTACAGCCGAACTGGCTGCTGTATCCTTGGGGAATAGTTTTATGTTTATTGCCATGTCTCTGGGTATTGGATTTTCCACTGCCATTACTCCGCTAGTGGCAGAGGCAGATAGTGAAGGGAATTTTGCGGCAGGGAAATCGTCTTTTAAGCACGGTCTGTTTTTGTGCTTAGCCCTTGGGTTGGCTCTTTTTGCCATGGTGTTGTTTGCAAAGCCTTTGTTGTATCTTATGAAGCAACCCGAAGAGGTAGTTCGGTTAGCGATTCCTTATCTGGACTTAGTAGCGGTTTCTCTAATACCACTTATAGTATTTCAGGCGTTTAAACAATGCAGTGATGGACTTTCCATGACAAAATACCCAATGTATGCTACCATTATTGCCAACCTAGTAAATGTAATCTTGAATTACCTCTTCATTTTTGGTAAGTTCGGTTTTCCGCAATTAGGAATTGTTGGAGCGGCAATTGGTACTTTGGCATCACGAGTAATTATGGTAATATACTTATGGGTGCTAATGTCTAAAAATTTGAAGTCAAGAGAATATGTCATTGGCATTAAACTCTTTAGTCTAACCAAGAGTATGTTGAAAAAATTGCTTAGTCTTGGGTTTCCTTCCGCTTTACAAATGTTTTTTGAAGTAGCCATTTTTACTGCCGCAATATGGCTTTCTGGAATCTTAGGAAAAAATCCACAAGCTGCCAATCAAATAGCGCTTAACTTATCCTCAATGACGTTCATGGTGGCCATGGGCTTTAGTGTCGCTGCGATGGTGCGTGTTGGAAACCAAAGGGGGTTAAAGCGTTTTCGAGAATTGCGTAGAATCGCTTTTTCAATTGTTCTTATAACGACTTTATGTGGTACTTTTTTCGCTGCGATGTTTTTTCTATTTAATGGACAACTACCTAAAATGTATCTAGATGAGCATGATCCAGCTAATCTAACGGACAATCTCCAAGTATTAACCATAGCTTCTAAACTCCTTATAATTGCAGCAGTGTTTCAAATTAGTGATGCTATACAAGTTGTAGTGCTAGGGGTTCTTCGTGGAATGCAAGATGTTATGATGCCTACTTTAATAACCTTTATCGCTTACTGGCTTGTCGGTTTTCCCATTTCTTTTTATTTGAGTATGTATACTGAATATAAAAGTTCTGGTATATGGATTGGACTATTGGCAGGACTAACCGTCTCGGCCGTTTTACTGTTTTTGCGATTTAATTACTTGTCCAAGCGATTAATCGTTGAGTCGTAAAACAAAAAGGAAGTGATGGCCTTCATAAAAGGCGATTGCCTTTAGTTGTGACGCCAGTGGAATGCAACTAACTTTACTGTAATAATCTTAAAAACAGTAAATTATGAAAACTATTACCCTCCTAGTAGCTTTGTTGTCTTTGGTTAATATTCATGGACAGTCATGGATTAATTATACCTCGGCAGATGGTCTTATTGAAGGAATACCTTCTTCGCTTATACAGGCAGACGATGGAAAAATTTGGTTCAGCGATTGGACGTTAAGTACCTCACCTGGTATTGGCAATTTTGACGGGACCACCTGGGAAACTATAGGTATGACTGATGATGGAGTTCCAAGTAATGCCATTAACGATGTTTTTCAAGACGATCTCGGTAATTTTTGGTTTGTAACTTTCGATGATGTTGGTGTTGTAAATTACGATGGGACCACTTGGAATATCTATACAACGGAAGATGGTTTGGTGAATAATGATATGTGGGAAGTATTTCAAGACAGTGAAGGTAATATGTGGTTTACCGGATTTGGAATCAGTAAGTTTGACGGTACTAATTGGACTAATTTTAGTGTTATTGATGGACAATCATTTGTAGCCGATACTATGCTTGAAGATGCAAATGGTGATTTTTGGTTTGCAAGTTCTTTAGGGTTGTTAAAATATGATGGAGTTGATTGGCGTGTTTTTACTACAGCTGATGGGTTTTCTTCAGATCGTCCGGGAGCACTTTTTTATGATAGCAATAATAACCTTTGGGTAGCGAGTTATCTGCAGGGAGGTGGTTTTGATAAATTTGATGGAACTACGGTAACTACTTATTCTTTCTCCGATGGGATTAGTAATATTGATGTACGATATTCTAATGCTATGAATGAAGATAGTGATGGGAAGATTTACATTGGAACCAATTTCGGAATAGCCGTGTTTGATGGCTCAGATTGGTCGTCAATCTCACTAGCAGATGGACTACCAGAAGAACATATACGTGGGATTGTGATTGATGATCAAGAAAAATTTTGGATTTCAACCTTTGCAGGTCTCAGTAAATATGATCCAACGCTTGGAATTTTTGAAACACTTAAGGAAGCGTTTAGCTTTTATCCAAACCCAGCTAGTAGCTCAGTTCAATTAAAAACTGATGCCATCATAAATAGGGTGGAAATTTATTCCTTGCTTGGAAACAAAGTGGCAGAACAAACACAGAGGGGATTAAAAAAAATCGATATTTCTCAATTGGCAAGTGGAACTTACTTGGTAAAAGTTGTTGATGCTAATAACCTCGTTGGAATTCAAAAACTAGTGGTTGAATAAATCTTGTTATGTAATTAGGAAAGCAATCCCAAACCTAGGTTTGGGATTTTGTGTGTGTAGCATTTTAATACTTGAAATGACCTCCAAAAAATGTAACTTGCAGTGCTAATACTTGCAAATTATGGAACTTCCAAAATATATTCTTGGGGACAATACAGATTACCCCAATGCCAGCTATGTAATACATACTGAATTCCCTCGATTCATTATAAATCTAGAAAATGATGAAGTGGAGTGGTTGGAAGAGTTTGATCAACATGATCAGAAAGAACTTGAAACCGAAACAGAAAATTATATTCGTGAAGCATCCGAATTTTATGACCGTGAAGTAGCTCGATACGATAATGATTGATCATTTATTACAATATGATACAGAATTATTTCTCTTTCTAAATAATTTGGGAAGCGAACCTTGGGATGGAATGTGGCGTTTTATTACCGAAAAGTATTCATCCATTCCTCTCTATTTTTTGTTATTGTATTTTATCTACCAACAACTAGGGTGGAAGGGTACAACAATTATCCTAGTAAGTGCTGCCTTGATGATTACTGCTACCGATCAATTAGCTAATCTTTTTAAATATGGAATGGAGAGACCGAGACCGTGTCAAGTTGAGGCTATAAAAGGTAGTATGCGTTTTATTGCAGATCGATGTGGGCGGTATGGATACTTTTCTGCACATGCGGCGAGTAGTATGGCAGCGGCCGTATTCCTCGGACTTATTTTAAAACATAGATTTAAATACTTGCCATTTTTGCTGCTCATTTGGGCCGTTGTTATAGCGTATAGCCGTATTTATTTGGGCGTACACTATCCGTTAGACATCATCACAGGAATGTTTTTTGGTGGGATTATAGGATGGGTATTCTTTAAATTACAGCAATGGGGGCAAACTAAAATTATTCGGCACTAGTTCCTTTTCTGGTGAGTATAAATAAATCTCTCCATAATCTTGGTCGGTGAGAACGCTGTCCAGGCGCCTTGGGATTCATGTCGTAGCGTGTTTGTTTTTCTATAGTGTAATTTGGAAATGTCTTTCTGAATTTCGGAAGTTGAGATTCTGTTATGAGTAAGCCAAACTGGGCTTCCTTGGGCATATAAACCTTATCGTTTTTAACAATACTAGGAATTGGTTTTCCATAATCCCAGATGAGTTCAGGAGTAAATCCGTTGTATTCATATACGTCTAACTTAGTTTGTTCTTGCCAATTGTTGAGCTCACTTAATCCTTTGTACTCTGGGTTAACGGTTAAGGCCTTCGCCATTGGCATTCCGAAGGTGAGAATGGAAGCTATAAAGACTATTGTTAAATAAAATACTGCCTGCATTTTCTTCTTAAATAAGTATCTAAAAATTAGTATTCCAACACTAAATAAAACAAGAGCCAATAGTATAAACCAAACCCATGTGCCAGTTAGTCCTTCTTTTAGAAATAGGTAGCCGCCAATAGGGAACGCAACACCAATTAATGCGATTAGGCCAAAATTGAAATAGACAGGTATCGTTTCTTTTTTATCGGTTAATTTATGGAAATGTCTAATAAGATACTCTATGTAAAAGGCAGTGTTCATAGCCATCGGAATGAGAACTGGGAGTAAGTATCGCGATTTCTTTTCAGGAATAATAGAAAGGAGAACTACCGAAATTATCGTCCATAAAAAGGTGAATTGATATGCTTTTTTGTTAAAAACTCTATCCTTTAAGTAGGGGTAGAGCAGAGCGACAAATGCCGGGAGCGTCCAGACACCACTTTGTGTAAAAAAACTCCAGTAATAATAGAATGGGCGTACGTTATATCCCGTCCAATTGCTAGTTTCTCTTTTAGTTATTTCGGACACGGCCTCCGGGTCGAAGGTATATGTATACCAGTGCCACCATGCAGATAACAACAATGAAATGACAAAAAATACAATTAGGGGGATGATTTTTATTCTGAAATTCTTGTATTTGTATACAATTCCGAAGGAAATAAGAAAGGGGAGTAACAATGCATAAAATGATACAGGTCCTTTGCTCATAAAGGAACATCCAAAAAAGAGTGCCGCGATAAGCACTCGTTGATAGGTTTTCTCTTCTAACGTAAAAAACATATACAATTGATAGATGCAGACCAGCATAAAGGCATGTGTAAAAATGTCCCAGTTAGCATCCCTTCCGGCCGATACAATATAAAAAGAGGTAGCTGCGATCAAGGCACTAATCAGCGCAAAAGATGTACGTTGGGTCAATCTTTCAATAAACTTATAAGAAGTGAAAATTAAGAGCAAGCCCATAATAGCCGCTGGTAGTCGTAAGGCTATTAGGTTTTTAAGTCCAAAAACCATGGCAAAACAAGCGGTTATCCAAGTAGGTAAAGAAGGCTTTTGGTAGCGAGGTTCAGCATTTAGGGTCGTAAGAATCCAATGATTATCCATTATCATTTCTCTTGCGGTAATAAAGTTTCGTGCCTCCATAATATTAATATGTAGTGCATCAAGATGCGTAAAAAAGATGCTTAGACAGGCTAGAATGAGCCAGGCAATGGGTGGAAGTTTAGGCATCGTTTTCATGCTGTTCTTTTTTACCAATAAATATGTTTCTTACGTAGATGATCATTCCTGCGGCATGGCCCACAAATAGGACGGGGTCTTTTCTAAAAACCGCATATGCAAGTATAAGGGCCGCTCCTATGGCACTTAAGCGCCAAAAGCCAATTGGTAACTGCGAAGTCTTTGTTTTTTCTGAATACATCCATTGATAGATAAATCGAAATGTAAATAACACTTGCGCAAAAATACCGAGCCATAACAACCATACTGGAATGGCTTGGTTATTAAGGAGCTCGTAGATGTCATATTCTCCATTGTTGTAGCCGTAAATAACTACTATCACTGGGAATAGGAATAAGAACATGCGAAACCACCAGGGTGATTTTTGCCATTCGCCCTGTAATTGAAGATTTCTTATATAAATAAAATAAGTGAGTGATTGCCCGAGCATTATGGCAAAATCATCACGTAAATAGCCGTAAATAAAAAGTAGGAAGGAAGCTAATAGGCTTAATTTCCAGAAGAGGGAAGGCGTAATAATTCTGTTATTCTTTTCTGAAAGGATCCATTGCACTAATAAACGACCCGAAAAGAGCGCCTGTGCTAAAAAACCTATGCTATAGACGATCCAATCGCTCATCCTTTAGCCTTTACTTCGTAATTGATGTATTTTTTCTTCATCCAAAGGTAGGCAAAGCAATCCATTAATGGCCCTAGCAAGCGATTCCATAGCCCAAACTTTGCTGTTCCCGCAATACGTGGGAAATGTTGAACGGGTACCTGCAATACTTTTCCATCCTGCAACAAGATCATGGCGGGCAAAAAACGATGTAATCCTTTAAACATAGGAATACGTTTGGCGTATTCTGTCTTTATCACTTTAAGGGGACAGCCTGTATCATCCATTCCGTCATGCGTGAAGGCTCTGCGAATCCCATTTGCAATTTTAGACGACATATTCTTTACGAAAGAATCCTTTCTATTAGCTCGTACACCGGTGACTAAATCATAGGGGCCTATCTCGGCTAAAAGGAGGTTAAAATCTTCTGGAGCCGTTTGAAGATCACTATCAATATATCCCACAAACTCACTATCTACATGGTCAAATCCAGCCTTAATAGCTGCACTTAGCCCTCTATTTTCCTTAAACAGGATATAACTAAAAGCATCGTTACGTTCGCAGATGGTTTCAATTAATTCTTGACTATTATCTATCGACCCATCATTGACAAAAAGAATACTTGTTTTCTTTGCGGCGATGTGCGTATAGGCAAGAAGTTCCTTTTCAACACGTTCTAGATTTTCTTCTTCGTTATAGACGGGTACAATGATGGTGAAATCGTACATGGGATACGGTGTTTTATTTGATGCAAAAGTATTTCTTTTTTCAACAATAAAATAGAAACTAAAAAAGGTGTTATTTTGCAGTTGTAAACAGCATCATAGAAATGCACTTTTAAAACCCTAAACCGATCAGAAATGAATACTTTGAGCATGCTATCTTTCAATTTTTCAAATATGGTATATACATGAAAGTACTGGTTACCGGAGCTGCCGGTTTTATAGGGTCACATACTGCGGAACGCCTTCAGAGCTTGGGCCATGAAGTTGTTGCTATTGATAATTTTTCTGACTATTATGATGTTTCTTTAAAGGAATTAAATGCAAAAGCACTTCTTAGGAAAGATGTTGTCGTGCATAAGATAGACTTGAGGACGGATGACTTAACAGTATTCTTTACTGAAGATCTAGATTTTATTTTTCATTTTGCTGCCCAACCTGGAATTTCAACTAGTAGTACTTTCGAAGATTATTTGACCAATAATGTTATAGCCACTCAACGAATGCTCGATGTGTTGGAAGGTCTAAATGAGAAGCCATTTTTTGTCAATGTTTCTACCTCTTCGGTATATGGTTTACATGCTACTCTAACCGAAGATCAAGCGCCTTTACCTGCTTCATGGTATGGAGTAACAAAACTAGCGGCAGAACAATTGGTCCTTGCGTATGCCAGAAGAGGTTTATTAGGAAGCTGTTCGTTGCGATTGTATTCGGTTTATGGACCAAGAGAACGTCCGGATAAATTGTATACACGTCTAATAGATTGTGGATTAAATGGCAAGCCGTTCCCATTATACGAAGGTAGTTCAGCACATCTTCGTAGCTTTACATATGTGCAAGATATAGTTGATGGTATAGTCAGTGTTGTACTGCACAAAGAGGCGTGCAATGGAGAGATATTTAATTTGGGTACAGAAGAAGAAAATACTACAGCTACGGGTATTACCACTGTAGAAACCATTCTTAATAAAGAAATAGATATTAGTCCCAAGCCACCTAGACCGGGCGATCAATCTCGTACTAAAGCAAATATAGATAAGGCACGTAGCATTTTGGGATATAATCCCACAACAAGTTTAAAAGAAGGTTTGGAAGCGCAAGTTAATTGGTTCAAAGAAAACTTTATCTAGATAGGTTTAAAAGGAGATTCGCGGCCTCGAAGGGAGTTGTTTTATTCTCACTTAGTAACTCTAATTGATTTTTTAAAGCCTTCTGAATGTTTTGATTATTGTAAAAATCACTTTTTAGACTACTCTCAATAGTTTGAAGGAGCCAATATTTATTTTGCTCGTTTCTTTTCTTCTGAAAATATCCCGTTTCTTTAGCTAGGTGTAAATAGTTAGAAATAAGTTCCCATACTATATCAATACCTTCATCGTTCATAGCCGAACAGGTTAAAGTTTTTGGAATCCATCCACTGTCTTTTGGAGGATATAGGTGAAGTGCTCTGTTAAATTCGGTCTTTGCGAGCTTGGCAGCTTTTACATTGTCACCATCCGCTTTATTGATGACAATAGCATCAGCCATTTCCATAATCCCACGCTTAATGCCTTGCAATTCATCTCCAGCGCCAGCCAATTTCAGGAGCAAAAAGAAATCCGTCATGGAATGAACGGCCGTTTCACTCTGGCCAACACCCACAGTTTCAATAAGGATGTGATCATAACCGGCCGCTTCACACAAAATAATGGCTTCACGAGTTTTTCTAGCGACACCCCCTAGACTATCACCACTTGCCGAAGGCCTAATGAAAACAAAAGGTTCCTTTACCAAATCCTCCATCCTTGTTTTGTCTCCTAAAATACTACCCTTGCTAATGCTGCTACTAGGGTCTACTGCAAGAATAGCGACTTGCTTGCCATGACGAACAAGAAGCTTTCCAAAGCTTTCAATAAAGGTGCTTTTGCCTACTCCGGGCACCCCAGTTATACCAATTCTAAGGGATTGGTTGGCATATGGTAAACAGGCTTCAATAATAGCTTTGGCTTGTTCTTGGTGTTTTGGAGCTGTGCTTTCCACCAGCGTAATGGCCCTGCTAAGATGCGTTTTGCTTTTGGCCAAAATACCAGTAACAAGATCCACTACTGAAACTGTTTTCTTTCGTTGTTTTTTTAATTTTTCGGCTGCCGCTTTACTTAAAGAATTAGGTGCATTTACCCCATCTTTTTCATGCAGTGCTCCTTTATGTGATGATTTCTTAGACACGTATAGCGAATTATAGGAGTAGCTCTAGTTTACCTTCATAGTTACGGGTACCACAACATGGTCCCAGGCGAACATCATGACTAATTCAGACGGTGCTTCCATCAGTGTAATGCTAAAATTTTCTTGAGAAGTCATGCTTTTTGAGACCGTTGTAGTTACCACTAGTGCATCGTGTTCTACTTCTCTCATTGCCTTTGAGTCCTGAAAACGAACTCCCCATCCATACATTTTATTATTAAAAATCACCTGCCAGGTAGTTTCATTTGGGACAGTCCATAAACTGTATGCGCCGGCCGGTAATATATTGCCGTCTATAATAAGATCCTTATTGGTGGTAAATGTAGTAGCTTCATTGGCTCCAGTACGCCAAACTTCACCATAGGGAACGAGTTCACCAAATATGGCGCGGTCTTTTTTAGCTGGGCTGCAATAAAAAATCTCTATATTGAGACCTCCCTTGTCATAGGTCTCTACTACTTCTG
>JAHZIZ010000464.1 GCA_022601215.1 Bacteroidota bacterium | reverse complement strand
TTCCTTCAGCTACCATTAATGATGTAACTCTCAACAGTGCATTTGTGACTTGGACACAAGAAGATGCCTCTTCGGCAACTATAGAATATGGGGAAGTTGGCTTTCGTTTAGGTGATGGAATGCAGGCTACCTCGGCTCAGTCTTTTCAGATAAACAATTTGATGTCAGGAACTAGTTATGATGTATATATCAAAGCTAATTGCAGTAATGGAGGTGAAAGTGATTTTGGAGGTCCATTTGCTTTTACCACTATCGTCTGTGTAAATAATACCAATCCTAGTATTATTCAAACTACAGAGACAGAGGCCTTTTTTAATTATACGCAAGCTTTTACTGAGGGTCTTCAAGTAGAGTATGGGATAGAAGGATTTGAACCTGGAACAGGAACATTTATGGATTTAATATCCGATCCTGGAGTAATCACAGGGTTAATGGCTGAAACGTCTTATGATGCTTATGTTCTCGTTAGGTGTGGCAATAATGAACCCGATTTGTATTCCCCAGTGTTTCAGTTTACCACTCAAAGTGCTTGCCCAGAACCTTTTAGTTTTAGTGGATCTGTATTTGGAACGGGTAGTGTCTCCTTGTTTTGGGAACCTGCAAGTGGGACCAGCGCCTGGCAAGTGGAATATGGGTTCTCGGGTTTTCCATTGGGATCAGGAACCGTGATAAATACCTCGGAGAATTTTATAGATGTTAATGCGTTACAATCTGGACAAACATATGAGTTCTATGTTCGCACCAATTGTGGCTCTGAAGGCTTTAGTCCTTTCGTAGGTCCCCTTCCTTTAGTGCCTAATTAAAAACACAAACAAATAAATAAAAAGACTGGTGAAAACCAGTCTTTTTATTTAACACCCCATTTTTAATAAAGTTTCGTAATTTCGTAGTCAGCCTATGCAATTACAACCCGTCGATAAAGTCACCACCCTTACCAAAGAGGACTTTCACAGTAAGTACTTTAAACCGCAAAAGCCGGTCATTATTGAGCGTTTTGTAGAGGATTGGCCTGCGTTCGAAAAATGGAATTTAGATTATATGGCCAAAGTTGCAGGTGATAAATTGGTTCCATTGTATGATGATCGTCCAGTAAGGCATGATGAAGGCTTTAATCAAGCTCATGCTACCATGAAAATGAAAGAATATATTGATTTGCTTCAGAGAGAGCCAACCAAATACCGTATTTTTTTGTGGAATGTATTAAAGGAGATTCCTAGTTTACAAAAAGATTTCACGTATCCCGATGTCGGACTCAAATTGCTAAAGAAGTTACCTATGCTTTTTTTTGGAGGAGAGGGAAGTCATACGTTTATGCATTATGATATTGATTTAGCTAACATTTTTCATTTTCATTTTCACGGGAAGAAAGAAGTTATACTTTTTGATCAAAAACAAAATGATTACCTCTATAAAATACCGCACAGCCTCATTGTGCGAGAAGATATCGATTTTTCCAATCCGGATTATGAAAAATGGCCGGCTTTACAGAAGGCCAATGGCTTTATTGGTGAGTTAGAGCATGGAAACGTGTTGTATATGCCAGAGGGGTATTGGCATTATATGAGATATCTCACACCAGGACTCTCAATGAGTTTGCGTGCGATCCCTAGGAATCCTAAAAACCTAGGAAAGGCTATTTATAATATCTTCTGGATGCGTCATTATGATAACTTGATGCGCCGCTTAAAAGGACAAGCTTGGATAGACTCCAAAAATGAAAGAGCCATAATTAAGACCCATCGGAAGCTAGGTATTAGTTAATTGCTCTAACTCTTTCCCATACCAATGGGCTTTCCCAACCGCGATATAGTAGGTAATCAGCTAGTTTTTTTCGTTTCTTTTGCTGGTCCCTTTCTCCATTAAGTTGTTGCAACCGCTTGCTTACAAGCTGATCGAAGGTCGTTAGATATTCTTGATCGGTTATCTCTTGTAGCGCAATTTTAATGTTGAAAGCCGAAATCTCTCTTATTTTTAGTTCACGACTAATACGTTGTTTCCCCCATTTTTTACTCCTAAATTTTCCACGAGCGAAGCTCTGTGCAAATCTAGTTTCGTTGAGGTAATTGTCGGTGATTAAGTCATGTATAATTTGATCAATTGCTATTGGAATCATGCGCATTTCTTTCAGTTTATTACAAACTTCTTTATGGCATCGTTCCTGATACGCGCAATAACGTTCCATTCGTTTTTTAGCTTCAGTAATTGTGTAGGTTTTGTAGGATTCCACGCTGCGAATATATTGACTTTTGCCAAATTTCAAGGGACTAAAAGAAGTATTAGATTTCTTCATGGGTATTGGTTTTATATAGCTGAAAGCCATTGGATTGATAATTGTCATAGTTTACTATGTCAAACACAACTACCTTTTCCTTAGAAAAAATAGGAACCTTTAAATTACTTTTTATGGAACAGAAGAAGAATCCCAAAGTTGATATCAGTAGGTGGAGCAATATCTTTTTTTTGGTAGGGCTTGCCACTATGTTGTTCGTTTCCCAGAGTTTGATAGAATGGAAGACAGTAGATAAAACAGCTAGCTTAGAACAGTTGCATGTTATTGGTGACGATTTAGAAATGGACATCCCTATAACGCAACAACATACGATACCGCCACCACCACCGGCTGTGGTTTCAGTGCCAGATATTATTAATGTGGTAGAAGATACCGATGAGGTGGAAGAAACGGTGTTTGAATCATTAGAGGTCGATCAAAACAGTGAAATTGTTGAAATAGATATTTCGAGTATCGAGGAAATGGAAGAAGAAGAGATTCCAGATGTTCCATTTGCCGTAATAGAAGATGTTCCAATTTACCCTGGGTGTGAGTCTGAACCCAATAATGCTCAAAAAAAGGAATGCTTATCAAATAAAGTGATGGCTTTTGTACAGAAAAAGTTCAATACTCAATTGGCTAATGAATTGGGACTGGAAGGTAGACAGCGCATTAGTGTGCAATTTAAGATTGACAAGTACGGAGAAGTGGTGAATGTGAGGGCTAGGGCTCCACATCCACGCCTAGAAAAAGAAGCTGTGGCACTGGTGCAGTCGCTTCCGAAGATGATTCCTGGAAAACAGAGAGGGAAACCAGTAGGCGTGTTGTATGCATTACCTATACTGTTTCAGGTTGAAGTTGATGACTAATTGAAAATAGTAAGCATAAAAAAACCCTCTTTCGCACAAGGCTCCAGAGGGTTTTGTTTTATATAATCTATTGCTTGAAAAGCGAAAGATTATTTAATCTCGTTACCATCTTTATCATGAAAGTGGTACTCGAGGTAAGTGTAAGCATCTCTTGGTTGAATTTTAACCCATTTTTTGTGCTCCATAAACCATTTGGTTCGCACAGATGGAAAACCTTTACTTAAAAAGGCCGCTATAAAGGGATGTGTGTTTAAAGTCACCTTTTTATAGTCTTTTTTCAAGAGGCGTTTTAATTCCTCTTCCATTTTTTGCACCAACACGATAGGGGCTTCTACTTCTCCGCCTTGTCCATTGTTTGGATTTTCTTCGCGGGTCTTAATATTTACCTCTGGTCGTACACGTTGACGCGTAATCTGTATTAAGCCAAATTTACTTGGCGGCAGAATTTTGTGTTTGGCTTTGTCATCTTTCATCTCGTCTCTAAGGTGGTTGAAAAGCTTCTTACGATTTTCGGCTCTGCCCATATCGATGAAGTCTATTACAATAATTCCTCCCATATCTCGAAGTCGTAATTGTCGCGCCACTTCACTAGCAGCGATTAAATTAACTTCGAGCGCAGTGTCCTCTTGGGTTTTAGATTTGTTACTTCGGTTACCACTATTCACGTCGATAACGTGAAGGGCTTCCGTATGTTCAATCACCAAATAGGCACCTTTTGCTCCAGAAACGGTTTTACCAAAAGATGTTTTAATTTGCCGTTCGATTCCAAATTTCTCAAAAATGGGAACTTTCGAATCGTACATTTTTACAATATTCTCTTTCTTGGGTGCAATTTCTTGCACATAATCTTTTATTTGTAAATAAAGGTTTTCATCGTCAATATGAATTGCATTGAACGAATCGTTAAATACATCTCTAATTATTGATGCGCCTCTATTTAACTCTCCTAACACCTTTGAAGGGTGGTGCGCTCCCCGTAGCTTTTTACACATCGCTGTCCAGCGATCCTTGAGATTTTCTAAATCTCTATCCAGTTCTGCTACTTTTTTGCCTTCTGCTACAGTACGTATAATTA
>JAHZIZ010000463.1 GCA_022601215.1 Bacteroidota bacterium | reverse complement strand
TTTTATAGGAATCTATGGTTTCTAAAGGTGCAAAGCTCTGCCCTTCTGGAAATAATACCAAAGCCGTAGTATCTGCTTCAACCGCTATGGTATATTTAATTTCCTCTCCAATACGAATGGTAGTGGTATCTATGGTTGAAGTCACTTGAGCAGACAAAGAGAATGCAACCACAATGGATAGAAGAAAGGTTAAAACCAACCCTCTTTGTGAGCGCCTGGATGTACTGTTTTCTCTATATTGTACTTTGAACTTCATCTTTCTTTCTTCGTGGTTTTGTTACCCTCTTCGTTTAAAATAACCTAATAGTTTTTTCACATAGCTTTCGTCTACACGACAACTTAGTACACCTGCTCCACTTTTTAGGAACGAGTCATTAAACTGTGTCACACGCCCTTGATAATATTTGTTATAATTAACTCTCACTTTTCTAGAGCCTGTATTGACCAGTAAAAGCTCCCCGGTTTCTTCATCTTGCATTTGTACCATACCTAGATTAGGCATTTCTTCCTCTCGTCTATCATAAACACGAATACCCGTAACATCATGTTTTTTGGCTACGATTCGCAATGTATCGTTATAGTCTTCCGCAATAAAATCTGAAAGGACAAAAACAATGGCCTTCTTTTTCATCACATTACTTAAGTATTTTAATGCCTGGGCAATGTCCGTTTTTTTGCTTTTTGGTTTAAATTCTATAAGCTCTCTAATAATTCGCAGCACATGTGATTTTCCTTTTTTCGGTGGAATAAAAAGTTCAATGCCATCAGAAAACAAGATCAATCCAATTTTATCATTATTTTGCATAGCCGAAAACGCCAAAGTTGCGGCAATTTCGGTTAGAATTTCATTTTTAAATTGGGTGTCCGTTCCGAAAAGCTCGGAACCACTTACATCAACCATAAGCATCATGGTTAATTCACGTTCCTCTTCAAATACCTTTATATATGGCTCGTTATATCGAGCCGTTACATTCCAATCGATACTTCTCACATCATCCCCAAATTGGTATTGACGCACTTCACTAAAAGTCATCCCTCGTCCTTTGAAGGTACTATGGTATTCGCCACCAAAAACATGATCGCTAAGACGACGTGTTTTGATTTCGATTTTACGTACTTTTTTAAGAAGTTCTTTGGTATCCACTAAAGTTTGATGTTAAAGGTTGAAAGGTTGGCTAATACATAGCTTGCAACGCTTAACTTCTAAGGTACTTCGATTACGTTTACAATTTTATTGATGATGTCTTCGGAGGTAATATTTTCTGCCTCTGCCTCATACGTAATTCCAATACGGTGGCGTAGAACATCGTGGACAACGGCGCGGACATCTTCCGGAATCACATAACCCCGACGTTTAATAAAAGCATAACACTTCGCAGCATTTGCCAAGTTAATACTACCTCTAGGAGAGGCCCCATTTAGAATTAGGGGTTTTAAATCTGCCAAACCATAATTCTGAGGCGTTCGCGTAGCAAAAACAATGTCTAAAATGTATTTCTCAATCTTTTCATCCATATAGACTTGACGAACGGCTTCCTGAGCACGTTTAATTTGGTCTATACTCACCACTGGATTTACTTCTTCATAACTACCTTTCAGGTTTTGACGAATGATTAGTTGTTCCTCTTCCAATTTCGGATAATCAATCACCGTTTTTAACATAAAACGGTCTACCTGAGCTTCTGGTAACGGGTAGGTTCCCTCTTGCTCAATTGGATTTTGAGTTGCCATTACCAAAAAAGGCTTGTCCAAAACAAATGTTTCTTCCCCAATAGTAACTTGCTTTTCCTGCATGGCTTCTAACAAAGCAGATTGTACTTTAGCAGGAGCACGGTTAATCTCATCTGCCAGCACAAAATTGGCAAAAATCGGTCCTTTTTTTATGCTAAATTCATTGGACTTCATGTTGTAAATCATCGTTCCTACAACATCTGCAGGCAATAAGTCTGGTGTAAACTGAATACGACTAAAAGACCCATGAACGGCTTTAGACAAGGTGTTTATGGCAAGTGTTTTTGCCAATCCTGGCACTCCTTCCAATAAAATATGTCCCTGCCCTAACAAACCAATAAGCAATCGCTCTACCATGTGTTTTTGCCCAACAATCACCTTGTTCATTTCCAAAGTGAGGATGTCTACAAAGGCACTTTCCTTTTCAATTTTTTCATTCAATGCACCTATATCTAGGGCAGTAGTTGTTTGTTCCATAAGTATTTAAATATTCGAAAAACGTGTAAGGTGTTTCAATGGATTGCAAATTCTCATTTTATACTGAAAATTGCTGTTAACAATTGGTTAAAAAAAGTAGTAAATAAAAGGGGTTCCGTCCTTTTTTATAAATTCAAATTTCTAACTTTAGAAAGCGTTAAAAATATAAAATGAACCAACAATTTTCAAGAATTATTCAAGGTTGTATGACATGGGGCGCCTGGGGAAAGCAACTGTCTAAAAATGAGATGATTTCACTACTAAAACATAGTGTCGCACAGGGAATCACCACCTTTGATCATGCCGATATCTATGGCGATTATACCACCGAAAACGACTTTGGGAAGGCTTTTTCAGAAAGTGATGTCCCTCGCAGCGCCATCCAGATTATATCCAAATGCGGAATTCAATATGTTGGGCAAACCCGAGAAAATGAAATAAAGCATTACCAATACGATACCGATTATATTATCTGGAGTGCTAAAAAATCCATTGAAGACCTACAGTGTGAATATTTGGACGTATTATTGTTACATCGACCTAGTCCATTAATGGATCGAGATGCCATTGAAAAGGCTATTAATTATCTTATCGCTGAAGGACTTATTAAAAGTTTTGGAGTTTCTAACTTTAGCCCGTCTCAAATGCAACTCATCGATAGCAGAGCCTTCATTGATTGCAATCAAATTGAGTTTAGTCTTACCGCACAACAATCCATGCATGATGGTACCTTGGACTATATGCAACTGCATGAAATTACACCCATGTGTTGGAGTCCTTTAGGAAGTGTATTTAAAGAAGATAACGAGCAAACGCAAAGAATTCGCAAAGTGTTAAATGAGTTATCTCCTAAGTATAATGCTACTGAAGACCAATTGTTATTAGCATGGATCTTAGCGCATCCGGCGGGCATACACCCGGTCATTGGGACTACAAGCAAGGAAAGAATTAGTGCAGCAGCAAAAGCGATGAACATTCCGCTTTCGCGTATAGATTGGTTTAAATTAGTAGTGGCTAGCCAAGGTCATAAAGTACCATAATAGACTATGAGAAAAACGAAAATCGCCTTAATTACTGGCGCCACTTCTGGAATTGGAAAAGCGACCGCACAGTTATTCGCAAGTCATGGCATCCATGTCATTCTCTGCGGAAGAAGACAAGAACGATTAAAAGAATTAGAAAGTCAGTTAAGCTCGATGACGCAAGTACATACCCTCAATTTTGATGTTCGCAATAGAGAGCAGGTACTTGAACAAATTGAGAGCCTTCCTTCTCCTTTTTCTGAAATTGATATCCTTATTAATAATGCTGGAAATGCCCATGGACTAGACTCCATTCACGAAGGCAGTATAGACGATTGGGATGCGATGATAGACATCAACGTGAAAGGCTTGTTGTATGTTTCCAAGGCAATCATTCCCAAGATGATAGCGCGTAACTCTGGGCATATTATCAATATTGGGTCTACGGCTGGAAAGGAAGTGTATCCCAATGGGAATGTGTATTGTGCTAGTAAGCATGCCGTAGACGCCATTAATCAAGGAATGCGATTGGATCTCAATGGAAAAGGAATACGTGTAGGCGCTGTTAACCCTGGACTCGTCGAAACGGAGTTCAGTGAAGTTCGTTTCAAAGGGGATACAGAAAGGGCGGCAAACGTATATCGAAATTTCACTCCTTTATTGCCCAGTGATATTGCAGATATTATTTGGTTTGCAGTCACTCGACCCCCTCATGTAAATATTGCCGACCTAACTGTCATGTGTTTGGATCAGGCAAGTAGTACCATCGTGAATAAAAAATAACATAATTCCTCTTTTGAAAGAGATTGGTGTGAAGCCATAAGCCAAAATGAACCACCCCCATCGAATTCTCTCTTGAAGGGAAAACTTTAAAAATTATGATCAACAAACGTCTTTTAATTAAAAACTTACTTGCTCATAATGATGAGAGTAGTTTTTATGATAAAAAACGTAAAATTGATTTAGGAAGTAAAGAGGGAAAAGCTAAGTTCTTAAAACACATTTGCGCCCTTAGCAACAGTAATCCTGCGAACAACAGTTTTATTGTCATTGGCGTGGAAGACGAAGGAAATGAAATCCGAGGTGTTGATTTTTTTGATGATAGTAAAATTCAGAATCTGATCAACGCTTATCTCACCAATCCGCCATTAATTTCTTATGAAAATGTGATGTTTCCTCACTTACCAGATGATAAGGTAGTAGGGCTTGTAACGATTAGACCCACAGGAGAAATCACGTCACTTCGAAAAAATATCTGGAAATATTGGGGCGGCTCTATTTTTTTGCGAGATGGCAGTATTTCAATGCCCAAAGATTTTGATATTGAGATTAAAGATGTCAATTCAGAAATTGTAAAAGCCATTGAAAATAGAGCAAAAAATAATATTGAACATACCTTAGACAGTGTCATAGATTTTATTAATGTACGCCATAGTGATCTGCCTTCGCATCATCAGGTTTTTAAGGAACAGTTTGTGGTTTGTTGGGCAGGTGTGCCCAAACAAGTAAAAGGGGAAACTTACTACTCAAGAGTAGACATTGAGCTTATCAACGAACAGGTCCGTTTGTTTTATTCCACATTAGATGAGGTTAGCATTCAGTATAATGATGATTCTTTTATCATAACAGAGTATGTCCATCTTGGACTCAATGAAAACTATCAATACTATCCGCTCGAGGAAGTGACCATCACCTTTTATGAAAATGGGTTTTATAATATGCAGACTGAGCTTATTTTTGATCCGCCAAAATTCAATAAGCGAACACTCTACCATATTTACAACTCGAACAACGCCTTAATAGAAAAACTAAAAAAAGGGATTTCGTTGCGTCCTCAGGACGAAAAGGACCTACGCCATCTCCCGGCTACTTACCTTATATGTTACCTCAACGACTTCCAAGATGCCAAGGAAAAGCTGCATGAGGCCAAACCGTTTTTGAAACAACATGGAGGTAAACTATATCAGTCCTATAAAGATGCGAGTAGGATTTTGAGGAAAGTTAGATATAACTAATTAACCTTGTAATTACCACATTTCTTCAATGTATCTATTTTTTAGTTTTTCTCGAATATGGAAAGAGAACCTTGTCGATAAAGATACATTCAGTAAT
>JAHZIZ010000462.1 GCA_022601215.1 Bacteroidota bacterium | reverse complement strand
TATTTAAAGAAAATATTAAATTCATTAAATGTGGTGTTTAGGTTGGCAACGGCCTGTAAAGCTCGCTCATCAGTAAGCGGTTCTCCGCTAGTTCCATCTGCACGATTAATACCCCAAAAGTAAACATTATAGACAACGGGGTCTGGGAAGAGACTTAGATCCACCGATGCACTGTAAGGGCTTGCTGGATTTGCGGTGAAGTCTTCTTCCGTAACACACGATAAATCGCTGTTTTGACCTATCATAATGGAGGTGAAAAGAAAACTAAATAGGATTAAATGTAAATTCCTCATATCATAAAATTTAAAGATTAATACTTCAAATTTGCACTTTCGAGAATGAGGCTACAATAGTGAGTGTATAGTCGTCAATACATATTTCAAATTCGTAAATTATAAGGTGATATTTGACTATATAAAAATCAAAAAGGCCACCTGAATGGGTGGCCTTTATTAGGGTTTTTCCAATTTATTAATCTAAGAAATCTTCAAAATCGGTAACATTATATTGAGTATACGTGCAGTTAGAACCAGGACTAACGTTATCTCTTACCGGTCTTGCGACGATGACATTATCATTTGCATTGTTGTATATGTCATTAACCGTCACAGGAGATGTATAACTACCTCCTTCTGCTGGATCACCTGGTCCTGAGGAGCCGTTAGGCTGATAATACAGTCGCTTAATACCTTCGTTGCAATCCTCTTCAGTTAATGGGTGAGCGGTTGCAGTGGACGTAAAGCTTCCATTGAGGTTTAATCCCGTTGGGAAGTATAGTTCTACACAATTGTCTATGAGTATATTATCTAAATAGATAGCGAAAATACCAGAGGGACCTGGCGCTCCTCCTGATGCAGGAGGAATCTGTGGACGGGTATTATCACTGTCTGGGTCTGGTGGATTTAAATAATAATAAAATTCTTGTTCAAAGGCAGTGTGGAACGCTGACATTGTGCTATTGCCTCCAATAAGATCTTCTGCGGGTATTGTATTAGCTACATTATTTGAAAGTGCAACTTGTACTTCTGTTCTTGCCGCTGGATGGAAACGTAAAATTTTACTTGTAATGGCAGACATCCAATGCAGTTGCCTTTCAAAAAGGTCATTTTCATAATTACAATTTTGGTTTCCACCAAGGTAATTTGATTGCATTTGATTTTGCGAGTTGAGCGATGCTGATTCTAAAGAATCATGATTTTCTTTTTCACATGAACTAAATAGCCCAAGGGTAATTAATAATAACAGGGGAAGTGTCTTTTTCATCTTACTTTGTTTTATTTATTAGGGTAGCAAATGTTTCTTATTTTTTTTTGATTTCAAACCTTAAACATATAAGTGCGTTCGTTCAATTCATATTCGTGGGTATATTTTTCAAATCTGTTTAGTCGAAAATACGTTTTAAAGCATAATCCTTTCTTCTGCTTGAAACGGGAACTTTAAAATCAAGATGAACAATTAGTACACCCTGCTTATTGTATTTAAGCACGTGTTTTTTATTAACGATATAGGATTGATGACATCTTATGAACACAGATTCGGAAAGAATTTCTTCAATTTGTTTTAAAGGTTTAGAAACTACTATTTTTTCTAGTTGCTGGGTGTAAAAAGTAGTGTAGTTACCATCGGAACGGCAATAGATAATATCGTCTTCATAGATTGCATATACCGTATCTGCTGTTTTTAGGATGACTCTTTTCTTCTCTACCCCACGAAAGTACTCGCTTGAAATCTCTATGAGTTTGTCCAAGTTATTTTCCTTGTTATAATTGTCTACAGCTTTTTGTACGGCAGTTTTAAATTCTTGGTCGTCAATTGGTTTTAATATGTAATCTAGGGCTCCAACTTTAATAGCTTTAATAGCATGTTGATCAAAACCAGTAATGAAAATAATGTCAAAACCTTTTTGAGGACACTGATTGAGCAAGTCAAAACCCGTTCCGTCGTCCATATTTATGTCTAGAAATAACAAATCTGGTTGGTGTGTCTCTATTGCGTTCATTCCTGTTGCTACCCCATCGGCTTCTCCCACCACCAAAATTTCTTTGTCAAAATACGTGGTAAGCTTTTTGAGAACGTCCTCTCGGACGAAGTCCTCGTTATCTATTAAGAGCGCTTTAATCATCTTCTGTTAGTTTATAGGGGATTAGGAATTGAACTAAGATACCAGTTTCGCTACTATTTTTCTTGTCCTCAATTACGAAGTTTTGTTTGGTAGCCTTTTGTAAAAATTCTGTTATGAGCTGTGTAGAGGCAGATTGTTTGTCATGTTGTTTAGAGACTTGTAACCCTTTTCCATTATCCTCAATACAACAATCAATAAACTGATCTTTGATAGTTAGGCTTATCGTAAGCTTTCCCGGGTAATCAATGTCAGAAAAGCCATGCTCTATGCTGTTTTCAATTATGGGCTGTAACAGCATGGGAGGGATGAAAACAAATTCATCTTCTTCAAAGTTTTTAAAGATTATGTCATAACTAAACTTATCAGGACTCCTTATTAGTTGTAGATCTAGATATTTTCGGATGGCTTCAATCTCCTTTTCCAATAAGACATAGTTGTTCATTGAATTTTCTAAAATTAACCGTAGTAATCTTGAGAATTTAACTAGATAATCTTCTGCATTTTTCGGATTCTTTCTTATTTCATTCTGAATAGCATATAAGGTATTATACGTGAAATGAGGATTCATTTGAGAACGAAATAATCGCTGCTGTAATTGTAAACTCTGTTTTTCAAATTTTAGTTTGCGCTGACCATAAAACAGAAGCCCAATAAGTGTGAGTAGGATTAAGGTTACAATAAGAATTATAGATCGGGTTTGTAGTTTCAAATTTTCTATTTCTGAAACTTGTTTCTCTTGGAGTAATATTTTCTCTCGCTGATTGGCTTTGGTTAATTCAAGGAGCTCACTTTCTGATTGTAAACGGTAGATTTCATCTTGATGGTTGTATATTTCCTGATGTATTTCTCTTACTGAGGAACTATTTTTACTACTTTCTACAGCTAGACGTAATTCGTAGTTCAATAAAGATTTTTGGGCCCCTTTGTTTAAGTTGTCCACACCGAGTAGTCGGGTAGAATCCATGTATTTTCTGGCAGCCTCATAGCGTTTTAAATCCAATAAAACTTCGGCTATGTTGTTATAGCAATTCGCTATTCCATTAACTTTTGGACCACTTTCTACTTGTTTTGCGTTGACTAATGCCTTTAGATATAATTCATAGGCTTCTTGAAATTCTCCAGCGTAATATTTATATACGCCGTAGTTTGTATAAATTCTACGTTTTGAAATTGGAGACCATTTAGCCTCTTCCTTAATTAACGATTCTAAAATAGAAGATGCTTCCTGTTTTTTTGTAAAACTATAATACAATAAATCGGCTTTTGCTAATAAGGCTTCTGGTAGAAGATTAACGGTATCTTTCTCTTTAGCAATTTTGATGCGTTCTTCATTAGTTGAAAGCGCTTTATTATAATCTTGTCTTAATACATGAACACGTTCTTCCCAATAATAAGCTAGAGAAAGCCAATAGAATTGTCTTTCTGGGTCTAATAAAGATTTGAACTTTTCAGAAATAGTGAAACAATTGGCATAAATACCTAAGTTATATTGAGTGTCAAAGGCCGACTCAAAATAATGTATTTGACGATCATTCTTTATTGAGTCATTTACGAAGTCGACCGCTAGGTGGAAAAAAATAGCAGCACTATCTAACTTGTTCAATTTTTTGTAGTGTAAACCAATACGGTAGTTATTCTCAGCGCGCAAAGAGTCTGGTAATAACTCGTTAGTGGAGAGTGCTAATTCCAGTTTTTTGAGTGTTGGTAGTATAGAATCTGTCGATAAGGAATCTAATTGCTGGTGTGTGTTTGCAATACCTTCAACTGTAAACTCTTGTTGTGAATCCCCGCAAGAGAATAAGCAAAGCATAGGATATAAGAGAAAAGGGAGCCATTTCAACATAGCATCAAACTTAAGAAAAGTTTGCTAAAAAAGAGTAAGAGTAAGTAGGATCTATTCAGACAATTCTTAAATTGGGAGTATCTTTAGGACCCCATAATAATGTCTCATAATGAATAGAAAATACGTATATATTGTTTTAGTTCTTGTAGTCACCAGTGCCCTTTTTTATGCCGAAAAATATGTGGATAAAGAGAACGAGCATTATCCCGAAGTTGATCGTGAAACGAAGGTTCCTTCTACTTCAGAGTTTAACACATCGTATCTTCCAAGCTCCACAACAGGGGCAGTGGTTTTTCATGCCTATTATACGCTGTCCTATTCCGAAAAACATGAGCAAGCCGAATGGGTAGCCTATGAAGTGAGTGCTCAACATTTGTCCAAAAATGAATTTAAACGCCCTTATTTTATTCAAGACAGGGATGTGAAGAGTGGTTCAGCCGATTGGAGAAATTATAAAAAATCTGGCTATGATAGAGGTCATTTATGTCCTGCAGGTGCCCGTAGATTTAATTATGATGCCTTTCATGAAACCTTTTTAACTAGCAATATCAGCCCGCAAGATCACGGATTCAATAGTGGGGTTTGGAATCGCTTGGAGCAGAAGGTTCGCTATTGGGCTAAACAATATGACGGGGTGTATGTAATCACTGGCGGTGTATTGGAAAAAGGATTAAAGGGTATAGGTGAAGAGAATGTGAGTGTGCCTAATGAATTTTATAAGATAGTATTAGATAATTCTAACGGCACATTGAAGGCACTTGCATTTTTAATTCCAAATGAGGCTACTTCCAAATCTTTTTATGACTTTGCTGTACCTATCGATGAAATAGAGGCTAAAACTGGATTGGATTTTTTAAAAGATCTAGCTCCTTCCGAAGAAAAAACAATTGAGAGCGCTGTG
>JAHZIZ010000057.1 GCA_022601215.1 Bacteroidota bacterium | reverse complement strand
GCCTTGCAAGCATCTTTGGATAAATTACAACTCAAGTATTTAGATCTTTACCTTATACATTGGCCAGTTGCCTTTAAATCAGAGGTCATCTATCCATCTTCTTCAGAAGATTATGTATCTCTCGATGAAGTTCCAATTAGTGAAACTTGGAAACAAATGGAAGCAGCAAAAAAGCAAGGTAAAGCGCTTCATATTGGTGTATCAAATTTTAGCAAAAACAAACTTAGTCAACTAGTAGCTAACGCAGCTGCTAAACCAGAAATGAATCAGGTAGAAATGCACCCGCTTCTTCAACAAAACGATTTACTCTCCTATTGCAATTCTGAGGGAATTAGATTAACTGCCTATTCACCGCTGGGATCAGGTGATCGTGCCCCTGAAATGAAAGCGGCCAACGAGCCCAATTTATTTGAGCTGCCAGCCATCAATACTATTGCCAAGAACCGTGGGGTAACCCCTGCCCAAGTTCTCATTGGATGGCACGTAAATCGAGGTACAGCAGTCATCCCCAAGTCTACAACAAAAGAACATATTATATCCAACTTTAAGGCAGGTGATGTTCATTTAAATCATGAAGAAATGGCAATGATTGCAGACTTAGATAAGAACTTTCGTTTTATAAACGGTAAATTCTTCGAAGCGCCTGAGAAAGGATATTACAATATATATGATGAATAAAAAAAAGCCTCGTTTTACGAGGCTTTTTTAAAGGGTATTATTTACATTTTATTTGGCGATATTTACAGCTCTAGTCTCTCTAATTACGGTAACTTTTACTTGTCCAGGATACGTCATATCGGTTTGTATCTTTTGCGAAATTTCAAATGATAATTGAGCTGCTTTATCATCACTAACTTTTTCACTCTCCACAATTACACGAAGTTCTCTACCTGCCTGAATGGCATACGCCTTATTCACACCATTAAAACCAAAAGCAATGTCTTCTAAGTCTTTTAAACGTTGGATATATGAATCTAACACTTGACGCCTTGCTCCAGGTCTGGCACCACTAATCGCATCACACACCTGAATAATTGGCGATAATAAGTTAGTCATCTCAATTTCATCATGGTGGGCTCCAATAGCATTGCAGACATCTGGCTTCTCACCATATTTCTCTGCCCATTGCATTCCTAATATAGCATGTGGAGTTTCTGTTTCGGCCTCTGGAACTTTACCAATATCATGCAAAAGTCCTGCTCTTTTAGCTAATTTTGCATTAAGCCCGAGTTCTGAAGCCATCACACCACAAAGCTTTGCGACTTCTCTAGAGTGATGTAATAGGTTTTGCCCATAAGACGAGCGATACTTCATACGTCCAACCGCTTTGATAAGCTCTGGATGTAATCCGTGGATTCCTAAATCAATTACGGTGCGTTTTCCAACCTCAATAATTTCCTCTTCTATTTGTTTGGTAGTTTTTCGCACGATTTCCTCAATACGTGCTGGATGAATACGTCCATCAGTCACCAGTTTATGCAAGGATAATCTAGCAATTTCTCTTCGTACAGAATCGAAACAAGATAAAATAATTGCTTCTGGCGTATCATCGACAATAATCTCTACTCCAGTAGCCGCTTCTATTGCCCTAATATTTCTTCCCTCGCGTCCAATGATTCGTCCTTTCACGTCATCACTTTCAAGGTTGAAAACCGACACGCAATTTTCAATGGCCTCTTCGGTCCCAATGCGCTGAATGGTATTTATTATTACCTTTTTGGCTTCTTGTTGGGCGGTCATTTTTGCTTCTTCCATGGTGCTTTGAATAAACGCCATAGCATCGGTTTTTGCTTCGCCTTTAAGACTTTCCAATAATTGAGATTTTGCATCTTCCGCGGAAAGGCTAGAGATTACTTCTAATTGCTCTATCTGACTACGATGCATCTTTTCCACTTCCCCTTTTTTCTTTTCTAGAAAGTCAATTCTATTATCGTAGTCTCTTTTTTTATTTTCTAATTCCGAATTGAGTTTTTTGTTTTTAGACAACTCGTTGGAAACTTGAGATTCTTTGTCACGAGTGCGTTTTTCGGCTTCAGCCATTTTCTTATCACGATTGAGAATCACTTTCTCGTGTTCAGACTTCAACTCTATGAACTTCTCTTTAGCTTGTAATATTTTATCTTTTTTAAGTGATTCTGCATCACTCTTTGCTTCTTTTAGAATAGAAGCTGCATTCTTTTTTGCACTTGAAACCACTTGTGTTGCATTGCTCTTCTCTAGCATCTTCGCGATAACAAATCCTAAGATTAATCCGGCTATCCCAGCAATGATTATAGTAATTATATTGTCCATTTGTTTGTTGTTAGTGTGAAATAAAAAAGCCTACACTAATATTGGGTTTTTGAATAAACTCCTTAAAGAAAAGTTTAGGGCTAACAAGTTGATCAAGTATCCGCTCAACGACGGCTCGCTTTTACAACTTCAACTCACCCTTTTTAAAGAATTCGTGTTGAGTTTACCAAAAAATAGTATTAATGTAGGCAGTACCTTATTTTATTTTAAAGAACGTTATGCTAAGCGATCTTGTAGTAGTCTATTTAAAGCCTCGAGCTTCTCCTCTACCTCTACTTGATCATTTACTTTATCAATCCCTTTTTGTTCTACTTGAGCCGCAAATTGCAAGGCGCACATGGCCAAAACATCTTGCTTATCTCTAACCGCATAGCTCTTTTCAAAACGCTTAATCATTTCTTCTATATTCTTTGTAGCCTTTCGAAGGCCCTCTTCTTGAGCCGGGTCTATGGTTAGTGGATATACCCGATCCGCAATAGAAAGTTTAATCTTTAACGCGTTTGACATTGATAATATTTACTCGGAAAGTTGACTAATACATTGGTCTATTTCCCGAACTAAAGCATTTATTTTGAGTTTTGTATCTCGTTTATGTTGGTCGCTGCCAAGTAATGAGTTCGCTAATTTCAATGACTCACATTTCTTCTGCCATTGTAAAGCTTCCTCTTGAATCGCTCCTTGCTGTTCCTTCAAAATTTGTAACTCTCCTTCTAATTGTAAGTTTTTCTGCTTCATTTTCTCATAGCGATGGAGCATTTTGCTTATCCTATTCTCTAGAGAATCAACAATTTCAGGAAGGTTTGACATCAATAGCGTACTTCAATACTTATAACACAAAGTTACTATTGTAGCTCCAATAAGACAACAGTTTTCTAGATTTTTTTGTAATTTTGAAGGTCTTTGGCAATAATTATTGAATCTCCCCATTAATTTATAGCGAATTACACCTTTTTATGAAGTATCCATTTTTATGCATCCTATTTTTTGTAGGATTTGTATCTGCACAAAACATCCCAACCGATTATTTTTCTGATCCTCTGGAGATTCCCATCATTCTCGCTGGCAACTTTGGAGAATTAAGAAGCAATCACTTTCACAGTGGTTTAGACATTAAGACCCAACAAAAGCGGGGCGTCCCAATTTACGCTCCTGCCGATGGGTTTGTTAAACGAATCAAGGTAGCTCATTTTGGTTATGGAAAAGCCCTTTATTTAACTCACCCTAACGGCTATATAACGGTCTATGCCCATTTACAATCTTACGGGGGAGTTATTGAAGATTACGTGAAAGAAAAACAGTATGAAAAGGAAAGTTATACCATCGAATTATTTCCCGAACCTTCTCTCTTAACCGTATCAAAAGGAGACATTATAGGCTATACAGGAAATAGCGGTAGTAGTGGTGGTCCTCACCTTCATTATGAAATTCGAGACAGTAGTTCTCGACCTATGAATCCTATGCTGTTTGGGATGGATATTGATGATGCCAAAGATCCTATTGTAAACACCGTCATGGTGTATCCAATATCGGGTGATGCTCAAGTCAATGGGGCTCTTGAGCCGCAAAAATTACGGCTAAAGAAGCAAAAAGATGGATCGTATAGAACCGAAGGCATTGAGGCCTTTGGAACGATCGGTGTGGGTGTTTCTACGAATGACCAGCACGATGGGGCCTCAAACAAGAATGGCGCTTATCAAATTAGATCTATGGTTAATGGTGAAGAGAAGTTCCATGTCCATTTTAATCGGTTTTCTTTCGCCGAAACTCGTTACCTAAATCGCTATATTGATTACGGCTATTACAAGAAGAATAAAATTCGTATTCAAAAACTATTCAGGCAAGACAATAATCCTTTAAGTATTATAAAAAATGAAGTGGACAATGGGTTCCTTACTATGGAAGAAGGTTATTCTTCGGTGTATACTATTGAAATAATAGACTTCAAAAAAAACAAGACTATCATTACCATTCCAATTAAAGGTGCTAAAAGCGCAATTCCAGCGACACCTGAAGATAATGCGTTTATGACTTTTGTATCTCATAATCAAGGAAATTCAATTACCAAAGGAAAGTTTAGTGTTTACATTCCAGCCGAGAGTCTTTATGAAGATGCTATGCTTATGGTAACCTCAGATGTTGATACACTTAAACTCCATGAAGATGCAATTCCGCTTCATAAAAACATGACTATAAGTTTTGATGCGTCTAATTATACCAAAGAAGATATGAGCCAACTGTATATTGGAAAGTCCAATTACAACAAACCACCGAGGTATTATACGACGTATAGAAATGGGAAGAAGTTATCAGCAAAAACGAAAACTTTTGGCACCTATGTCCTTGCAAGAGATACTACTCCCCCTGTAATCAGTCCGCGAAATTTTACCGATGAGCAATGGATTAGCAATAATGAAACCTTGGAATTGACCATTGAGGATGTGGTGAGTGGAATAAGCACCTATCACGCTACTTTGAATGGAAAATTCATTCTTACAGAATATGATTACAAAAAAGACGTTTTAGTCTATGATTTCGATGATGAAGTTGTAAAAGACACGGAAAACAAATTGAAAGTTATTGTTGTAGATAATGTGGGAAATAGTACTACATTTGAAGCAACTTTTTACAGAAAACAACTATAATACTTGCGTTTGAAAACAAGAAAATTACTCCCGCTTCTATTTTTATTTATTTTTTCAGGATTGCTCACCGCGCAAACTGCCACAGTTAAAGG
>JAHZIZ010000461.1 GCA_022601215.1 Bacteroidota bacterium | reverse complement strand
ATCATATTGATTGGTTACATCTAAATAGGACATAAAATTATCTGGTTCATTTGAATCTTCACTAGTATCAATATCTCTAAATTCTGTAGCATTCACTTGTCCTTTCCCATCAAATTTAAAAAAGATATTAAATGAATTATACGTCTTGTTGAGATTGGCCACTACACCTAACATTTGCTCAACACTAAGGGCTTCCGGGTTGTCTCCATTGTCAAAAGCAACATCCCAAAACTTAATTTTAATTACAAGGGAAGGAGATGATGCAAAGGACTCCATGCTAACATTTTGGTTTTCTTGTAAAAAGAGGCTTTCATAATAGGGGTCATCCTCCATAACAGTTCCACATGCTAATTGGGCAGATAAGGAAATACTAGAAATTAAACATAAACATAGCAGTAGTCGTTTCAATAGTGGCATAATTGAAGTATTAAATAAATGAATAGCAATAGTTCGATGCCAAACGCATCACTGGGGAAGTGCTGTAAAGATGTAAAAAAAAAAATGTGACGTCCAACAAATGGTTGTGCGCATTCATCAATGCGCACTACTATTATACATCATCGTAATCTACCACCAAGGTAGCCGTGGTAGGGTGTGACTGGCAGGTAAGCACAAGGCCTTCGGCGAGTTCGCTGTCGGTAAGGATTTGGTTTTTACGCATCTCTACTTTTCCTTCTTTTACTCGGGCAATACAAGAACTGCAAATTCCGCCCTGACAAGAATATGGAGGATCCAAATCGTTTTCTAAAGCGGCGTCAAGCACACTTTTCTCCTGCGACATGGTAAACGTTTCGGTTTCGTCGTCCACAATAACCGTTACCTGAGTGCTTCCATCGTGAGCTTCGGTAAGCGCTCCTTCATCGGAAGAGGTAAACAACTCGAAAAGGATATTTTCTTTTGAAATACCACGGGCGATCAAAGTGTTAGAAACTTCATTAATCATGGCTTCTGGTCCACAGAGGTAAAAACGATCAAAGTTGTAATCTTGGAATTTATTCTTCAGCAGATAATTCACCACAGATTTTTCAATACGACCTCGTAATGCATTCTCTTCCTGA
Organism: Bacteroidota bacterium; assembly: GCA_022601215.1. GTDB lineage: Bacteria > Bacteroidota > Bacteroidia > Flavobacteriales > Flavobacteriaceae > Aureisphaera. The sequence continues at coordinate 5,577 of JAHZIZ010000461.1, read as the reverse complement.
CTCTGACTAAAAATATACGTTAGGTTTAATCGCTCAGGATGTAGGGCTTTGAGTTTAGTTAACTCCGCATGAAACATGGTTTCTGCCTTACTTTTATTCCCAAAGACTAAAGAAAAAGAACTATTAGCTTCACGCTCCAAAACGTCCTTTACAATGGATAGGATTGGGGTAATTCCACTTCCCGCCGCAAAGGCTGCATAGTGTTTGGCATTGGCATCATTGGGTTCGAAGACAAAATTTCCTTCGGGAAGCATAACGGATAATACGTCTCCAACTTTCAATGATTCGTTGGCGTAGACCGAAAAGGTTCCTCCCTCTACTTTCTTTATTCCCACGCGTAAAATGCCACTGCTCGGACTACTGCAAAGGGAATAGGCACGACGCACCTCTTTTCCATCTATGGTGTGTTTTAAAGTGATGTACTGCCCAGCCTTGAATTGGAAGGTAGCCGCAAGTGCATCAGGCACTTGAAAACTGATAGAAACTGAATTTGGAGTTTCTTGTTGTATTTCTGAAATGGAAAGGGCGTGGAAGTCGCTCATAGAATTTTTTTTGCAAAAATAATGAAAACGGTGGTTTTAGATGCGACTTGGATGCAACAAAAAAGCACCACACCATTTCCTTGCGAAGTCTATAAAAGCGCACGCTACTTTTTCGATTCAAAAATGCTTGAAATAGCCAAAGACACCCAAATTTTGTTCTAATTAAGGGTCCATATCAAAAAGAAACGTATTTTTACGTTTCCTTTTGTAGGGTTATATACTAAAGACAAAGGAATTAAGTTAGAATATCATACCAATAGATCGCATTTTGAAAAGCATACAAAAAATTACCTTACTTATACTTTCACTTCTAATGCTAGCCGCTTGCTCGCGAAAGAAGAACACCTTCATGAGTCGTAACTACCACGCGGTGACTGGAGAGTTTAATGCCTTGTACAACGGGCAATTAGCTTTCGATGAAGGAAAAGAAACACTAGCCGCTACTTTCAAAGATAATTTTTGGGAAATTTTACCCGTAGAGCGTATTCAGCTCAATGAGGAGAAAATCCTGAAACCTGGTGAGAAGCCACAAAACGAGTCTAAATTTGGTAGAGCCGAAGAAAAAGCGGCCAAGGCTATTCAAAAACACTCCATCTATATTGATGGAAAGGAGCATAATCCACAAGTAGATGAAGCCTATATGTTGCTGGGAAAAGCCCGTTACTATGACGAGCGTTATGTAGCGGCACAAGATGCGTTTAATTTTATTCTAAATCGCTACGCAACGAGTAACAGCATTAACAAGGCACAAATGTGGAAAGCGAAGACCAATATTCGTCTTAACAATGAGGAGGTTGCTTTAGAAGAGCTTGGGAAAGCATTGGAAAACGATGACATTAGTGATGAAGATAAGGCAGATGCCTCAGCGATTATGGCGCAGGCGTATATCAATTTAGATTCGCTGCCAGAGGCATTACCCTATGTTAAATTAGCGTCGGAACTGGTAAAGGATAACGAACTCAAAGGAAGATATTCTTTCATAAAAGGTCAATTGTATAATCGTCTAGAACACAGAGATAGTGCAAATATGGCTTTCGATGAGGTGATTGAACTGAATCGTAAATCTCCTAGAGTGTATATGATACATTCTTATTTGGCGAAGGGAAGAAACTTTGATTACGAAGGGGGTGATAAAATAGCTTATTTGGAATTGCTTCAGGATTTAGAGAAAGATCGTGAAAACCGTCCGTTTAAAGATATCATCTACAATGGAATGGGTGAATATTATAGAAATACGGCCAATATAGATACGGCGGTTATTTATTATAATAAATCAATCCAGGCCTATGCCAATGATAAGGTGCTACAATCTATTAATTATTCTACGTTGGCTGAGATTAGTTTCGATAATGCCGAATACAAGAATGCAGGTGCTTATTACGATAGCACCCTTACTTTTTTAACTGAAAAGACGCGCCCTTGGAGACGAATTAAGAAGAAGCGTGAGAACTTGGATGACGTAATTAAATACGAAGATATTGCCGTGCGAAACGATTCTATATTGAGAATTGCGGCTATGAGCGATGCGGATCAGTTGGCATTCTTTACCGACTATACTTCTAAATTGAAGCAAAAAGCAATAGAAGATTCTATTGCCCAAGTTGCCCAGGAAGAAAAGGTGGCCAATCAGGAGTTTTACAAAAAAAATCCTGGAGGCGGCATTGGACGTGGAAACGATGGAGGAACCTTCTATTTTTATAACAGTACGACGGTTGCTTATGGAAAAGGAGAGTTCCGAAAAGTATGGGGAGATCGTAAGTTAGAAGATCAATGGCGTTTGTCTTCAAGAAAGAAAGGTTCTTTTCAAGGACAGGAAGAATTGGCTGCTCAAGAAGAGATTATTTCCGAAAGTGAAAGATTTAAACCGGAAACCTATTTAGCGAAGATTCCGAAGGACCCTGCCGTTATAGACAGTCTTGCGGGTGACCGTAATTTTGCATACTACCAATTAGGACTTATTTACAAAGAGAAGTTTAGAGAATATGATTTAGCAACCAACCGATTAGAAGGGCTGTTAGGATTTGGTCCAGAAGAACGACTGGTGTTGCCAGCTAAATACAATTTGTTTAAAATTTACGAGTTGACCGAAAACGAGGCCATGGCAGCCAAATGGAAGAATGATATTTTGTCCAATCATGCAGATTCTCGTTATGCGGAGATTTTAAGAAACCCGAATGTGCAATTGGCAACAGATGAATCCAGCCCGGAGTTTAAATACAAAGCGTTGTACAAAGAGTTTGAGGATGGGCGATATGCGCATGTCATACGTACTGCTGAAGAATATATAACCCTATACACGGGTAACGGAATTGTTCCTAAATTAGAAATGTTGAAGGCAACTGCCTTGGCAAGACAGGACGGGTTTGAAGCTTATAAGAAGGCATTGAATTTTATTGCGCTGAACTATCCTCAATCTACAGAAGGCAAGCAGGCTCAGGAAATTTATGATAGAGTGATCCCACAATTGGCCAAGAAAGATTTCGCAACAGCCGAAGGTGATAAATGGAAGGTAGTGTATCAATTTACTAGCGACAATATGGCAAGTGCGGAAGCCTTGCAAAAACAAATTGATGAGGCTATTACTCGGTATAACTATGATAAATTATCAACCTCTGTAGACTACTACAATCCAAGTACGAGATTAGTGGTTATTCATGGCCTTAATACCCAACTAGGAGGTAGGGGGTTTGCACAAGTGCTTCAGGAGAATGACGACTATAGAGTGTCGTATCCATATTTTGAAATCTCTTCGCCAAACTATAAGACCATTCAAATTCATAAAAACCTGAATGATTATTTACAGCAATCAGTCCAAGTAGAAGAAAACGATAATCCCCAAAAATAGTCCCCTATGTTTTCAGATAAAAAAGACAAGAAAGTTATGGAACCAACAGCAAGCCAAAACAGAATTAATGAAGGAACACAGCTCAAAGGAGACATTATCTCTAATGGGTTTTTTAGAGTAGACGGTACTATTGAAGGTACTATTAGTAAGCCTTCTAAAGTTGTTCTTGGAAAGAGTGGAATCATTAAAGGAAAACTCATTTGCGAGAATGCCGATATTGAAGGCCGTTTTGAGGGGAACTTGGATGTTTCAGGAACGCTCACCTTAAAATCGACAGCCCATATTGAAGGGGAAGTGATGGTAGGAAAATTGGCAGTAGAGCCTGGAGCCACCTTTAACGCAACTTGTAGTATGCACGGTTCTAAGAAGGCTGCTGCAAATGACAAACCTAGTCCTTATGATCGTAGTCAGCGTGTTAAGAAAGACGCCACTGAGGTGCAATAACCACATTACTTAAGAATGACAAAGAATAGGAAAAATTCGGCAATGAGAAATTGGGCGGTTTTTTCTGGGATAGGTCTTCAAATGGGACTCATTATTTTTCTAGGAAATCTTCTAGGGAAATGGCTTGATGAAAAGTTGACGACTCATTATCTTGAAGAAGTACTTACCCTAGTCGCTGTTTTCTCGGCGATGTTTATGATTGTATATCGCGTAAATAGAATGAATAAGAAATGAGTAGACAATTGTTGATGTACGTGATAAGCTTTTCCAGCTTGGCAGGACTTGGTTATTTTACACATATTACTTTATTATCAAGAATAGCGGCGGTATCCCCTATTTCAATTACGAGTTTGTACTTGTTTTTTGGTGGGTTTTCTTTAGCCCTTTGTGTCCTTCTTTTTCTTTTACTGAAAACGAAAAAATTCAAAGATCAACTAGGCTTTTTGTATCTGGTGAGCGTGGCGTTAAAAATTGGAATCTTTTGTGCGGTTTTTTCGAAGCAGATTTTTTCGGAAGTTTCATTCACAAACACCCAAAGCCTTAACTTGCTGATTCCCATGTTTTTAATGATCGGTTTAGAAGTGTTTTTTATAAGCCGATTATTAAATAATTTGACCCTGTCAAAAAATGCTGAATAAGGTGTTTTAAGTCAAAAAATAATAGCTATCTTTGCGCCGAATTTTAGGCCTCATAATGAGGACCGTAAATGAATTTCTAAGGAATGAAGGTAGTCTTAAAAACAGTTACATCTCTAAGTCTTATTTTAATGGTTTCGTTTTCGGCTTTCGCCAAGGGTGATGCTAAAGTTGAAAAAAGTAGCGGAGGAGATCCGGTGAATACTTCAGAAGAAGTAACCGAATATATTCTTCATCACGTAAAGGATTCCCATGATTTTCATTTATTTTCTTATTTCTCTGACGATCAAGAGCACCATGTAGGTTTTCCTTTACCTGTTATCCTTTATGGAGAAAATGGCTTAAGTGCATTTATGTCTTCTTCTTTTCACCATGATGACGAAGGAAAAGAAGTAGTCACAAAAGGAGATAGTAAATTTGTAAAACTTCACGGTAAGATATACGAATTAGAAGCAGGAGCTACAGCAGTGAACTTCGACGAAGATCATCATGCGACCAATGCAACAACACCTATTGATTTATCGATCACCAAAAGTGTCTTCGGAATTATCTTTTTCGGACTGTTAATGATCTTATGGTTTGGTAGATTAGGAAAACAATACAAGAAAAAAGCAATTCCAACTGGTTTTGGTAGAGTATTAGAACCGTTAGTACTATATGTACGAGATGAGATTGCCGAACCAAACATTGGACCTAAATACAGAAAGTTTACAGGGTACCTATTGACAGTATTCTTTTTCATCTGGATTTCAAACCTTGCAGGTTTATTACCATTTGGATTTAACGTTACAGGACAATTAGCCATTACGGCTGCATTAGCCCTTTTCACATTGATTATTTATCTAGCAAGTAGTAATGGTCATTTTTGGAGCCACCAATTGTGGATGCCAGGAGTTCCAGTTTTATTACGACCATTGTTAGCCCTAATTGAAGTGGCAGGAACGCTAATCATTAAGCCATTCTCGTTAATGGTTCGTTTGTTTGCAAACATTACGGCAGGTCACATTGTGGTTATGAGTTTAATTGCCATTGGGATTACCATGCAGAAGGAAATGTCTTTTGTAGGGTCTACAGCCTTGTCATTAGTATTATCATTATTTATTACGCTTAT
>JAHZIZ010000460.1 GCA_022601215.1 Bacteroidota bacterium | reverse complement strand
TTTACAGACCCCCTCCCTTGGAACAAACAAACAGCTGTGAAGATTCCCGATTTAAAAGACGATGAGAATCAGCAGCCTTTTGTAACCGACTTTAACTGGGATACCATGAAAGAAGATGCGTATAGTGGTTTGTATCATTGGTTTGGATTAGAACCTATTGGTGAAGAACGAACCAGTCTATCGTTTAGCGTAATGATTCCTGCCGATGGAACCGACCAACTATTTTACTACAACCATGCAGCCAAAAAGGAAGGACTAGCTGGTGTTAGTGCCATGCCTTTAAAGGTAGTGGAATCTAGAAAAGAATACGACTGGAACGTCAATAAACCAGTTGAGTTTAGGCCTTATGTAAAAGAAATAGCTGGGAGAAAGCGCTTGTTTGTGATAAGCACCATCGCCGCCAAACGCGAGGATAGCAAAAAATTTGATGGGGCAGCCACACCAGATTTAGCCCTAATTGACTGTGAATATAGAGATGTGGTATGGATCGACGCCAAACATCCATCACAATGGGAAACGGCTATTTTAAATCAGTTAGGAGAAACTTGGAAAACTAGCGAACGATTGACTGATGAACAGGTTTGGCCTAATAGAGATGACATAGATATTCCTGAATTTATTAATGATACTATTTCGTCAGATAGTGAAGTATACAAAGGTTTTGAAGTTGTATCTGATAGCATGAATTGAATTTTCAAGAATGAATGGTTGTATCAATGAATTAAGACAAGACTTCTGTAATTCCATGGTTTCAAAAATTTATTTTTTCCAATATTTACAGAACAAAATTTATATATGTCTTTCCGTACCGTTTTCATCTTTTCTATCGCTTTCGTAGTATTACTGTCTTCTTGCAGTAAAAGTGACGAACCTAACAATGATAGCACAGAAGTTACTATTACAGCATCAAATATTACGCTGAATATAGATGAAAACCCGCAAAGGGGTGATATTCTAGGAGAGGTGCAGGCTAGCACTTCTAGCGGTAACATATCGTTTTCTATTTTGGATCAGACTCCATCTGGAGCCATTGCTGTAGGAGCCAATTCAGGTGTAATTACCGTTGCAAATGCTTTCGCGTTCAATTACGAAGTAAATCCACTACTTTCAGGCACTATTCGCTTAACTAATGGAAATGTGATTAGGGACATAAGTTTTTCGATCGCTCTGGTTGATGTTGAGGAAACTCTTACCTGTTCCGATAATATTTTTCTTGCTAATCAAGAAGATGTTGATGCATTTGGAGCCTCAGGATGCACTATCATTGAAGGCTCTCTCGCAATTGGCAATTATTTTGATCCAAACGATTCTATTATAGATTTAACACCTCTTTCAAATATTACAACCGTTACGGAGGCCGTAGTCATCGGTGGAAATTTGCAACTAACTTCTCTTGCTCCCTTATCGAATATCATAGAGATTGGATCTTTTATACATATTAAAGGTAATCCATTATTAAAAGATCTAACCGGTTTAAATGGTCTTACTAAAATTACTGGACCCGCAGCCACAGAAATATTTGACAACGATTCCTTAGTCAGTCTTGCAGGATTGAATAACGTCGTAGAATTAGAAACCACCCACCTACTTATATATAACAATCCTACGCTTCAAAGTCTTGAAGGTTTGCAAGGATTAAATATTATATCTGGAATTCCGGCGAAACTATCAATATTTAATAACAGTAATCTCACTAATATAGATGCCCTTCAGGGCTTAACGAGCCTCGGAGAATTAAATATTAGTAATAATCCTAATCTGACTAATTTGGGAGGTGTAAGTAATCTTACGGAAGTAGGTGTCCTTAGTGTTGACGATATGCCTCTTCAAAACCTTCAAGTCTTTAGCAACTTGAACACAGTAGGAAAGCTTAGACTACAATCTAATCTTTTATTAGAGGAAACTTCAGATCTCATGAATATTACATCAGCAGAATCGATTATCATAGATGGATGCCCTTTACTACAATCCTTAGACGGTTTGCATAACATTTCTTCACTAAATGAATTAAGCATTAGTAATAATGATAATCTAATTAGTTTGGATGGTCTGAACATAAATCAATTAAATGATTCTAATGATTTTGATCTTTACATAAGATCCAATGCTATGCTTTCAGAAATTAATGCGTTGTCCTCTCTCTCAAATCTGGCAGCTCATGTGGATGTTTACATTTCTCAGAATCCCGCTCTCGAGAATCTAGACGGTCTATCCAACTTAATATTTGAAGGCGAAGGCTCCGTGCGAATTTTAGATAATACAGAATTAAATGATTTATGCGGATTAACCACTGTGACCAATTTACCTACTAGCGTTGATTATATGGTAGAAGGAAATGCTTTTAACCCAAGTCGTATTGATATCGATATGGGAAATTGTAATAACTAAGTTCTTTAAAATGCGGTCCGAATCTTACAAAAAGAAATTCCAAACAAACCCAAATCGGATTGAGGCATCACGATAAGGATTACCTGGCGCAGAGAAGTGATTGTTGGTGGAATTGAAGAGTTGATTTACATGTTCATACTTCACATAAATACGAGTCTGTCTTATCTTGGCATTAAAGAAAATATCCACGAGAGGAAAGCCTCCAATTTTCTGTCCATTCTGCACATAAAACTCTGCTAATACAGGATCATAACCGTTGGCGTTATATTCGGTGAAATATTTAAAATTAACCCCCATTTGCATGAACATTGCCTTCTTAAACCATTCATCCTCATAATACAATGATTGTCTGGTGACTATTTCAGGCACCTTAAACACCTCTTCCCCACTAACGGCTTGCTGAAACAGAATGGTATTGTTTAAAGCGATCTTCCCCACTCTAAACTCACGTCCCACCTTCACTTTGAGATAATCTACCCTTTCATTAAACTGCTGTGGTGTAGGTGTGCTATCGTTAGGCTGAATGGCAAAATAAGTGTAATCTTCGATTCCGGTATAACTCACTTCAGCGTCAAGTAACTTTTTTGACTTTAACTTCAACTTGAGCTCTTGCATCTTTACGTTGTCAAAATTAGTTTGCCAATTGTAATTCACATAATCGCTTTGATTCAATAAGAAGTTGAAATTAGGTGCGACGCTGTGAATTTTAATGGATCCATCCACCATATTCTCTTCATCTAAGGCATATGATGCACCTCCAACAAGGTAATTGCCATCAAAATCACCAGAAACGTTTACTGCTCCTTTTCCGTAGAGTCTAAATCCTCGATACTCTTTTTCAAAACTTGCTCCCGCTTGAACTAAATTCCCTTTAATCCGATTGGTAATTCTTCCATCATTTAACTCTAACACAGAATTGTATCCATAATTGTAATCCGTGTATCCAATGAAAGCCGAAAGTTTTCCTAAGGTTGAATTATCAAAAGTCGCACTTCCTTGAACTTGAAAGTCTTCTAATTTGGTCGTCTTTTTTAAGCGAGTATCCAAGTAGGCTTCTCCAAATCCCGTATAAGCGGCATCCTGTCGATATTCATAAAATTTATCTTCATAGCTAATGGTATTTCCCAATGTAAGTACCGAATGACTAAGGCTATCTCGCTGACTTATTAATTCGTATTCCTGAATCCCATAAAAACGAAGTCCTTCCAACTTATTTTCGGCGTCTTCAAACGTAACATCTAGCCTACCTCGATCTGAAAATTCAGAATCATTGGCTTCAAAAAGCGCGATAGAAGTTTCTGTTAGTCCGCCATTTTCTTCATTGAGCACATCCTGAGCTGTCATGTGTGTTCTCACATTGTACCGTTTGTCTTTAGTGTGATAATTCGCAGTAAATCTAAAGTTACCATTACTCGTTAAAATATTTTGGTACTGCCCTAATGAGCGCAATCCTTTATAGGCTACAGAAAAATTAAACTGTTCACTTGTATTAACCGTAAAAAAACCATCCATCTGCTGTCCTTGCTCAAACGCTGTTTTAAAATAAATTTCGGTTAGTGGTGTGGGCACATGATAATAACTCATATCCTTGGCATCCATATAATTTATGTGATGCGACTGGGCGGCAAACTTAGGTTTTAAGTTCAGGTCATCAAAACTGTAACCTAAGGAGTTATAGACTTGTCCTACATTAGAAAACGGGAGTAACTCAAAGTTATCCTTTCTTAGGTAATTGAAATTATAAGATCGTTGTATCGTTAAAGTAGTATCCAGATAGGTAGTGTCTCTATCTGCTGAAATAATCTTGTAAAGATCAATTGGAGGCTTCTGGGGTTTTCCCAAACCTTCCTTCTGAAATTGTGCAGGTATATTTTGTGAACAAACTGTTGCCGAAGCAAATAGCAATACAAGAAGCAACCGTATTTTGTTCATGAAAAAAAGTCTTATGCCACAAAGGTAAATCATTCAACGGAAATGCGTATTTTTAATTTCAAGTGTTATCGTTAAAAATTCATAAAAATCTGTTAGAATGTGGTACTGACGAAGCCGGACGAGGTTGTTTGGCTGGTCCCGTAACCGCAGCTGCTGTGATATTACCCGAGAATTTTGAACATCCTTGGCTAACAGATTCTAAACAACTCACTGAAAAAAAGCGAATGGAACTCAAGCCTATAATCGAGGCAGAAGCCCTTTCGTATGGTGTTTCACATGTCATGATGGAAGAGATAGATCAAATCAATATATTAAATGCTTCCATCATGGGTATGCATCGCTCTATAGACCAATTAAAGTCAGTTCCAGAATTTATTGCTATTGATGGTAATCGCTTTAAACCTTACCAAAAAATACCTTACGAATGTGTAATTAAAGGAGATGCAAAATATCTGCACATTGCTGCCGCTTCAATATTGGCAAAGACCTACCGTGATCTTTATATGGAGCAATTACATCAAGAATATCCTATGTACAATTGGAAAAAGAATAAAGGATATCCAACAAAAGAGCATAGGGAAGCGATTAAAAAGCACGGTCCAAGCCTCTATCATAGAAAGAGTTTTCGTTTACTCCCAGAACAATATAAATTGTTTTAAGCGCTATTTTTGATTTATAAAATGGACTAATTTATCTATCAAAGTCCATTGAGCTGCCCTTCCGTTGTGTAAGACTCACTACGACTCATTTTCGGAGTGTTGAAAAGATGACGATAAAGTATTGCCAATTCATTTATTTCTGCTGTAAAAGGATGTTATTTTTGTGTATGCGCAATTGGTATCCTCTTTTTGGTATATTTCTATTAACTCTCTGCTTTTTTAGCTGTGACAAACAGCTTAATCGAAGTGATAATATGATCGATTACATACCAAAGCAGGC
>JAHZIZ010000056.1 GCA_022601215.1 Bacteroidota bacterium | reverse complement strand
TACGAGAATGAGACTATTTTTGGGCTGGAGGATATGGTAGTACCTACCGTTTTGGTATCTCCTAATCCAGTGACGGATATTTTGCAATTTGATGTTACAGGCGGTGTAATTTCTGAGGTTACTGGCTATGATGTATCCGGAAGATTGCTGTTGCGAGCAGCGGGTCCACTTTCTCAGGTGGACGTTTCTGGTTTACCCAATGGGATGTTGTTTGTTCATATAGTAACAGAGGATGGAAGTCAAGTTGTGAAAGTGGTGAAGGAGTCGTCAAGCAAATAATTTGTACCTTCCTCCTTCAACAAAAATTTAAAGACATGAATCTCTTATTAAAAATCCTTCTTACTTCCGTTGCGGTTTTAATTTTGTCCTATGTCCTTCCTGGTGTAGAAGTCGCGAGCTATCTATCTGCTGTTATTGTGGCCGTTGTCTTAGGTTTGTTACGTGCGGTGGTGCGCCCGGTGTTAATATTCTTTACGCTGCCTATCACTATAATTACGCTAGGTTTGTTTTTATTGGTAATCAATGCTGCCATCATTTTATTAGCCGATTATTTTATCGATGGCTTTGCAGTGAAAAGTTGGTTGTGGGCACTTATCTTTAGTCTCTTGCTCTCTTTCCTGCAATCAATTTTGTTTTCTATGCTGAAAAAGGAAAAATAAAAGCCTGTTTTTCAGTTGGATAAAATCTTGTTGACTTCTAAGAAAAATTGTACTTTTGCACCCTCTAAAAACAAGAGGTAACATTTTTTATTTCAGCACATGAATATTACAAAGAAAGACATCGATGCGTTAAACGCTTTAGTTACTGTAGAAATCTCAAAAGAGGATTATTCAGAAAAGGTAGAAAAAGTATTGAACGACTATCGTAAAAATGCAAACATTCCTGGTTTCAGAAAGGGACATGTTCCTATGGGAATGGTGAAGAAGCAATACGGAAAGGCCGTGATGGTAGAGGAAGTGAATAAATTACTTCAAGAAAATCTACACAAATACCTTACTGAAGAAAAATTAGATGTACTAGGTAATCCACTACCTAAAAACGAAGATGATATCAACTGGGAAGCTGGTGATTTTGCATTCGAATTTGAATTAGGCTTGGCACCAGAATTTGATGTAGACGTGAAGAAGAAAGCCGTTACTCAATATAAAGTGGTGGCAGATAAAGAGATGATTGACAATCAAGTGACAACCATCCGCAAACAATACGGGAAGCTAGTATCTAAAAAAGAAGTGGCTAAAGGCGATGAAATTACAGGAACCTTTACTGCTTCAGAAAAAGAATTAGAGCAGAAAACAACCTTTGAGTTGGACGCTATAAAAGGAAAAAAGCAATTAACTGCGTTGACTGGTGCGAAAGTAGGAGATGCCGTTGTTTTAAAAACCAAAGGATTGTTTAAAGATGAACACGATAATCAAAAACATTTAGGGGCTTCTCATGATGATGCGCACGGATTGGACATTGAAGTAACCCTTACTGTTGAAGAGGTGAATACTCGTGAAATGGCTGAAATGAATCAAGAGCTTTTCGATAAATTGTTTGGAGAAGGGATTGTGACTAATGAAGACCAGTTAAAAGAAAAGATCAAAGAAGATGCAGAACGTCAGTTCGAGCAACAAAGTGATCAGAAATTATTAAATGATGTGGTAGAATCATTAATTGACTCTACTAAATTTGACCTTCCATCTGAGTTTTTAACACGTTGGATTCAAGTTTCTGGAGAAGAGAAACTGACCGAAGAGCAAGCAAAAGAAGAGTTCGAAAGAAGTGAAAAAGGATTGCGTTACCAGTTAATTGAAGGGAAACTGAGAGCAGAAAACAATCTTCAGGTAACTTTCGATGAGCTAAAGGATTACTCCAAAGGAATGATCAAAGGACAAATGGCTCAGTTTGGCCAAATGAACCCGACAGACGAGGAAGTAGACGGAATTGTAGCTCGAATTATGAGTAACCAGGAAGAAGTACAGCGCTTGAGTGAGCAATTAAATACAAATAAAATCCTTCAGTTCTTTAAGGAAAATGCAAAATTGAAGACTAAGGAAATTACGTATGAAAAATTCATCAAAGAAGCTTACGCTTAATTGAGCGAGAAAATAGTTATCTTTAAGGCGTTGAATGAGCATACATTCAACGCTTTTTATTTTTCTAAAAAAACCCGAAGAATACCATATGAATTACGGAAAAGAATTTAAAGACTTTGCAATCAAAGACCAAGGGGTTAGTAGCACTTACTACGACCAGATTATTAGTAGCATGTATCCTGTGGGTCTTACTCCAAATATTATAGAAGAGCGCCAAATGAATATCGCCATTTTTGATGTGTTTTCACGTCTTATGATGGACCGTATCATTTTCTTAGGAACTGGAATTAATGATCAGGTGGCAAATATTGTACAAGCGCAGTTGCTGTTTCTAGAAAGTGTGGATGCTAGTAAAGACATTCAAATATATATCAACTCACCTGGAGGAAGTGTATATGCTGGATTAGGAATTTACGATACCATGCAATTTATCAAGCCCGATGTCGCTACTATATGTACAGGGATGGCTGCCTCTATGGGTGCCGTATTGTTATGTGCTGGAGAAAAGGGAAAACGAAGTGGGCTTACACACTCTCGGGTGATGATTCACCAACCAATGGGTGGCGCACAAGGACAGGCAAGTGATATTGAAATTACAGCCAAAGAGATATTGACGTTAAAAGATGAATTATATCAAATCATAGCGAAACACAGCGGGCAATCTTTTGATAAGGTGTACGAAGATAGTGATCGTGATTACTGGATGAAAGCCGATAGAGCGCTTGAGTACGGGATGATAGATGAAATTTTGACGAGAGGATAAGTACCAAAACTTTAGTTATGGCGAAAGAAGATTTAGAATGTTCGTTTTGCGGTCGTAAAAAAGCCGAAACCAATTTATTGATTGCTGGATTAGATGCTCACATCTGTGATCGTTGTATCGAGCAGGCCCATGGGATTGTGGTGGAAGAAGCGTTGCATTCTACCAATACCGAGCTCACCAAAGAGATGATGCTCAAAAAGCCTAAGGCTATTAAAGAATTCTTAGACGAATATATCATTGGGCAAGAGTACACCAAGAAAGTGATGTCTGTGGCCGTATACAATCACTATAAGCGATTGTTGCAACCCAATACAGATGATGATATTGAAATCCAAAAAAGTAATATTGTTATCGTTGGTCAAACCGGGACGGGTAAAACCCTAATGGCAAAGACAGTAGCAAGAATGCTCAATGTTCCTTTGGCTATTGTTGATGCAACGGTGCTTACTGAAGCAGGATATGTAGGGGAAGATGTGGAGAGTATTTTAACACGTCTATTGCAAGCTGCAGATTATAATGTGGAGAAAGCACAAAACGGAATTGTCTTTATTGACGAAATCGATAAAATTGCTCGTAAGAGTGATAATCCTTCTATTACTAGAGATGTAAGTGGAGAAGGTGTGCAGCAAGCCTTGCTGAAGCTTTTAGAAGGTACAACAGTGAATGTTCCTCCAAAAGGGGGGCGGAAGCATCCAGATCAGAAATTTATTGAGGTAAATACGGAAAACATCTTATTTATTGCGGGGGGTGCGTTTGATGGAATTGAACGTCATATATCCAAACGTTTAAATATGCAAGCCGTAGGATTTAGCGCCTCAAAGAGTGAAGATACCAGAGATGGAGATAATTTGCTGAAATATATCATTCCAAAAGACTTAAAAGACTTTGGTCTAATTCCTGAAATTATTGGGAGATTACCAGTGCTTACCTATATGAATCCATTGGATAAAGGAACACTGCGCGCTATTTTAACGGAACCTAAAAATGCCATCATAAAGCAATACAAGAAATTGTTTGAAATGGATGAAATCGATTTTGTGATTACGGAAGAAGCTCTAGACTTTATCGTTTCTCAAGCGATTGTATATAAATTAGGAGCTCGTGGGCTGCGTTCGCTCTGCGAAGCTGTCCTAACAGATGCTATGTTTGAATTACCTAGTACCGAGGACAAGAAACTACAAGTGACTAGAGAATATGCCGAAGATAAGTTGAGTAAGTCTACCATTAAAAAACTAAAAGCCGTGTCCTAAGACATTGCGATGACGCCCAATAAAAAGCCCTGGTTTTATTATAAAACCAGGGCTTTTTTACTTAAACTTAACCTAAATAATTCTTATGGAGTAGCTAATACAACCTTCGCTCTCTTAGAAGCAATTTTTTGCTTCATCAACTCCTTTTTGTTTTTTAACGTATAGCTTGCTACTTGTTGCTCGTTATCTTGGATCGATGCCGAGGTGGCACACGATGTTAATGAGCTAGCACTTATGGCTAAAATTGTTGCTATTACGATTGTTTTTTTCATTGTTTTCATTACGGCCCCATTTGTAATTTGATATGTCAAACATAGACCGTAAGAAAAGTACTACCAAAAATTTTAGTTGAAGCTGCTCGAAAATTCGTTGAAGTGCACGTCAAAATAAAATTATCGATAAAGCGCCTGATATCGCCGATTTACGACGTTTTCTTTATCGGTAAAAATGTGCTTTTAGTCGAAGGTTAGATTTTAGACAAGACATAGAAGTGCTCATTTAAGAGCTCCATAGAGTCCAAATTAGAGTTCATAACACCTAATTTTTGTCCCAATTGAAAGCCACTTTCTTGTTTCAATAAAGTAAAACCATCCCTATGTTCATAGTATGAGTGCGGTAATGTGGTGTAAGGATTGTGATCACTTTTTAAAACTTCCGAAAAATATCGAGTGAGCCTTTTAAAAACAGGCGTTTTCAGCAATGAGTCTTCAAATGAAACACACATCACTCTATCTTCTGTGGTCAAAATCTTATTACAGAAGGACCATACCTTGCCTATCTCATCCTTGGTAAGGAAGAAAAATACACCTTCAATAAGGACAACTCTTTTGTATCCCTTGTACGTTTCTAACGTTTCTATGATGGCGGCCTGTTCTTCTGGATTGGTGATGTCTGCCGCCATAAAATGAACTTCTCGATGCGGCAATATCCCTTCCTTTTGAAAACTCTTTACTTTGGCTCTTTTGTATTGTGCTACGGCATCAAAATCAACTTCTACCGTAACCACTTCCGAAGGAAGCGTATATGGATACATACTAAATCCGGCTCCTAGATTGATGACTAATAAGGGTTGAGGTTCTGCAGCAAGTTGCTGAAGTTCTTCAAAGAAAAATCGGTTTCGAAGACAATGTAAAATTTCATCGTGAGGAGATACTTGCTCAGTAAAACTGTCTATCCATGGTTTCACTCCTGGGCCAGGCCAAATAGACGCATAAGGGTCTTTACTCACCGATTCGTGCTGTGCTCGGTAGTAAGCAATCATAAAGGCAGTGTCGTGTACAAATATTTCCATTAGCGATTTAGATGTAGTAATTCGTCAAGATAATCTCGCGTGTTAGAAAGGCGAGGTACTTTGTGTTGTCCGCCTAACTTGTCTTTCTTTTTTAACCAATCATAAAATAAACGTTCCCTAGCGCAATGCACGGTAGGGGCATTTAAGGTAGTGTTGTTAAATCGTTTAGCTTCGTAATCACTATTCACCTCCTGAAGTGATTGGTCTAGTAACTTTGAAAATTGTGTAAAATCGCTGGGTTGCTTTTTAAATTCTATCACCCATTCGTGAGCTCCCTTTTCCCGACCTTCCATAAAAATAGGACCAGCGGTATAGTCGATGATTTCGCATTCGGTGAGTTTGGCTGTTTTTCGAAGGGCAGCTTCTGCATTCTCGATAATGAGCTCTTCTCCAAAAACGTTAATATGATGTTTGGTTCGTCCCGTTACTTTAATACGAAATGGGCGAATGGAAGTGAATCGCACCGTATCTCCAATTTTATAACGCCAAAGACCTGCATTGGTCGTAATGACAATCGCGTAATTTTTCCCTACTTCGACTTCGGAAAGAGGAATGATTTTTTCTGAAATACTTCCGTAGGTATCCATTAAAATGAATTCATAAAAGATGCCATAGTCCAGCATTAAGAGTAATTCTTTATTCGCATTGCGATCCTGAAGGGCAAAGAATCCTTCGGAAGCGTTGTAAATTTCATAATATCTGAAATCATCCTTAGGGAAAAGTTTGTTGTATTGATCTATATAGGGATCAAAACTTACTCCTCCGTGAAAATATACCTCAAGATTAGGCCAGATTTCAAAGATATTTTCTTTGCCAGTTGTTTCCAATACATTGTTTAGTAACACAAGCATCCAAGAGGGC
>JAHZIZ010000055.1 GCA_022601215.1 Bacteroidota bacterium | reverse complement strand
TTTAACTTGCTCTTGGAATAGATCGATGATTGTTGTCTGCTCAGGATAGGAGGTATTGGTATCATTGAAGGTCTCTAGTAGGAGCTGTTTTTCAGGTTGAGAAATAATTCTATTACTGTCAATCTTACTTTTCGGGTCGTTTAAGTATACATTTAAAAAGTTATCAAAGTAATCAATAAAGACGTTTAGATTTCTGTTAGAATTTAGTTCTCGAGTGCTGCGAATAATAATGATTAACTCATCTCCAGTGGCACTAATACTTAAATCTAGGTAGGTGTTGGTTTCGGAAAAGCCATTTGTTGTTAGTTGCTTCTCCTGCATTTCTTGTTCATTTTTAACAAGTGTCGTGTTGGTAGATAAATCATTTAGCACGTGAAAGTCTACATAATTGAAAATTGTATCGAAAAATGGATTTTCGCCCTGTTTTGTTTCTCCTGTTATTCTTGAGATATCGGAGAATGAAAGTCTGTCTTTTCCTCTAAGTTCTTTATTTTTTTCAGCAATGAGTCTTATATAATCAACCCAAGATTTTTCTTGCAGTTGTAGCATATTGAATCTAAAGGGTAGGGTGTTTAAAAAACAACCCAATAACGCATCCCCATCTTCGACAAGAGGTCTGCGGTGTGAAACTAGTCCTATTGTAATATCCTTTTCAAAAGAGAGAATGCTAAGAGAATATAGATACGCACCTAAGAAAAGATCCTTAGGGAGGATATTGTCTTCTTTACATTTTTCTAAAAGACGGGTTTTATGGTGTTTTTCGTAAGCTTTATGGATAGTGTTTCTTTGCTGTTTTTCGGCGAATATTTCTAATCGATGATATCCTCGAAGTTCTTTTTTCCAAAAAGCTTTGTTGTTTTCGTTTTCTCTTTCTAGGATGTCGGCAACAACACTGTCGAACATGCTACATTTTAGAGGAGAAGGGATAAATTTTTCGTTTGCCTTTAATTCATTATAGATATTAAATAGTTCAACCTTTAGTGCTTTTTCACTCCACCCATCTAGGATGGCATGATGGAATTGATTTATAAAAGTGTTTTGTGTTGGGCTTATTTTAAGCAGGCTGATGCGCCATAACGGGGCTTTGGTGACATCAAAGGGATTATTTTCTCGTTCGTTTTTTAAGAATTCCTCAATATAGTTTTCTATTTCAATTGCCGATTTATCAACTGTCAGGTCTTCATAATGTATTGAAGTGGTAAGTTTGTTAAGAATAATCTGTACAGGTTCGGTGTATGTGTAAAGATCAAAGATGGTTCTTAGAGTTTGATGTTTATCTACGAGTAATTGTAGTGCTTGGTTAAGTATGGAAACATCAAGCAAAGGCAATTGATGGGCAAACTGGTCGTGATAGACACCAATTTCTCCTTTATCCTGTCTTAGTTGACTGGTTACTATCATCCCCATTTGGATATCACTCATAGGATATACATGAGCTATTTCGGAAGCTTGAACATGTTGTTGTAATACGGATGATTCTAATTTTTGAAGATGTTTTTTCACCTTCAAGAGTTCTTCCTCTTGTTTGTTTTGGTCATCTGGTGATGATAATAGGCATGCGGCTAGACTTTTTATTGTTGGGTTTTCATAGAAAGAAGCAATAGGGATTTGTGTTTCAAATGCGGTGTTTATTTTACTGACCAATCGGATGATTTTTATAGAGTCCCCTCCGAGAGCAAAAAAGTTGTCATCGATCCCTATTTTATCGATTCCCAATAAGTTTTGCCAGATGGTTACTAGTTTGTGTTCTGCTTCTGTGTTAGGGGCAAGGTAAGGAGCTTGGTTAAGATCCGAGCCATCTGGTGAGGGTAGTGCTTTTTTATTGATTTTACCATTGGAGGTAATAGGGAACTGGTCAAGTTCCACATAAATTTGCGGGACCATGTACTCAGGCAGTATTTTTCTTAAGGCTTCAATAGTAGTGTTTCTTTCAAAAGTCTTTTTCGCTAGTAGATAAGCTGCCAAGTAAGTATCACCGCTATGATCTTCATTGGCCAAAACAATGGCTTGCTTGACCCCATCTAATAATTCCAATTGAGTTTGTATCTCTCCGAGTTCAATTCGGTACCCCCTTATTTTTACTTGGTCGTCAATTCGTCCTAGATACTCAAGTTCTTCTTTTTGATTGATCAGTGCCAGATCTCCAGTTTTGTAATACCGTTTTGGTTCTTGAGTGTTTATCTCTAGGGTTGGAAACCGTTCCGCGGTGAGTTCGGGTCTATTGAGATAACCTCTGGCAAGCCCTGCTCCGTAAACGTACAATTCACCGGGGACTCCTTTAGGAACTAATGCTCCTTGTTGGTCTACGACAATACATCCCAAGGTTGGGATTGGAGTCCCTATGTTACTGGTGTTATCTTTAATTTCCTGATCTCCAATTTCCTTATAGGTAACATGTACGGTAGTTTCAGTAATACCATACATATTGATGAATTTGGTTTGTTTATAACGTGATTTCCAATCACTGATCATGGAAGGTGTTAGTGCTTCTCCTCCGAAGATAACATAGCGTACATTTAAATCTTGGTCTTGATGTAAGACGATTTCTTGTAGGGCTTTAAAAGCGGAAGGAGTTTGGTTTAAGATGGT
>JAHZIZ010000459.1 GCA_022601215.1 Bacteroidota bacterium | reverse complement strand
TGGATACCGCATTGGCAAAATCACGTCCAGATATCAATTTGGCAGGAAGAACTCTATTAGGGCATTCTTCTGCAAAAGGACAGCAATTAGACGACCATTATTTTGGATCCATTCCAACACGTGTCCTTAATTATATGCGTGACTTGGAAAACGAATGTATGCTATTGGGAATTCCGGTAAAAACTCGTCATAACGAAGTGGCGCCTAACCAATTTGAATTAGCACCTATTTTTGAAGAAACGAATCTAGCCGTAGATCATAACTCTTTATTAATGGATGTGATGAATAAGGTAGCAGATCGTCATAGTTTTAAAGTATTATTCCATGAAAAGCCTTTCGCGGGGATTAACGGAAGTGGAAAGCACAATAACTGGTCCTTGGCGACAAATACTGGAGTTAATTTACTAGCACCAGGAAGTACGCCAATGAAGAACTTACAATTTTTAACCTTCTTTATCAATACTATTAAAGCGGTAAATGAATACGAAGAGTTGTTGCGTTCGGCTATTGCAAGTGCGAGTAATGATCACCGATTAGGAGCGAATGAAGCACCTCCAGCAATTATTTCCGTATTTATTGGATCGCAACTTACAAGCGTATTGGATGAATTAGAGAAAGTGAAAAATGGAAAATTATCTCCAGAGGATAAAACGGATCTTAAGTTGAATGTTGTTGGAAAAATTCCTGAGATATTATTGGACAATACAGATCGTAACCGTACTTCTCCGTTTGCTTTCACTGGTAATAAATTTGAGTTTAGAGCGGTAGGATCTACAGCGAATTGTGCAAAGCCCATGACAGTTCTCAACGCCATTGTAGCCAAACAATTAATGGAGTTTAAAGATAAGGTAGATGCACTTATCAAAAATAAGAAGATGAAGAAGGACGATGCCATCTTTAATGTATTAAGGGAATATATTAAGGAGTCTAAACGTATTCGTTTTGAAGGAGATGGTTATGGGCAAGCTTGGGAGAAAGAAGCTGCGAAGCGAAAGTTGAGTAATAATAAAACAACTCCTGAAGCTTTAAAAGCGCAAGTGGCAAAACGCACTATCGATTTATACGAAGGTCTTGGGATCATGAGTAAGGTAGAAATTGAAGCTCGTCATGAGATTGAAGTTGAAGAGTATGCGATGCGTATTCAAATTGAAGGAAGGGTGTTAGGAGATATTGCAAGAAATCATGTAATACCAACGGCGATTAGATATCAAAACATTCTAATTGAGAATGTACAAGGGATTAAGGAAATCTACGGAAAGGACTTTAAAAAGCTGGCCGGCGAGCAAATGGAATTAATTGAAGCCATTAGTGGGCACATTGCAAAGATCAATAAAGGGATTACTTCAATGATCAATGAGCGAAAGAAAGCCAATAAAATGGATAACACAGAAAAGCGGGCATTTGCTTACTGTGATAAAGTGAAACCTTATTTTGATGAAATTAGATATCACTGTGATAAGCTAGAGTTATTAGTGGACGATGAAATTTGGCCTCTAACTAAATATAGAGAACTATTGTTTACTCGATAGCCAACTACTTTTAATAATTGTAAAAGCGCCTCATAAATTTTATGAGGCGCTTTTTTATGTGCGTGTAACTTATCAACATGGGAAGGTGTCAGAATATACATTAATGGCGATGTAATGAGGTCGCTGATCTTATGAATAGTTTGATACCATTAATCGCTTTAATTGAAGCAAAAATGCGAATGATAGCTATTAATAAAAGTAAAGATGCATGGATTACAGGTAAGATATTGCTTACAAAATTTTAAAAAACACCATTTCTGGGAGTGAATAAGTGCTTTCTTACAATTCTTGATCACAGCTCTAATCGACAAATAACCAATTAATTAGATAAACGTCACGCCGAAATCGTTTGCAATCAAAAGCTGGTGAATGCTTGTAAGAAAAGATCAATTTTTAACATAATATTAACATTTCGATAAATGGTACTTTTTTGTGCATTTCATCGATTTTTTGATTATGGTTATCCCGTAAATTGAATCTCTTTAACAGGATTATTCCTACATAATATTTTCATTTCTAATGAGGTACGTATTACTACGTAGCATCTTTGTTATATTTTTTTCATCCTTGAACTAGTAATTCACCATAGAAGTTTTTAAGTCACAACTAGTATAAATATTTCTTCACTGTTTTACTACTCTCCTCATTAATACATTATCCCCGCATGCCCCTTGGCTGTGCATCATTTTTGATGTTGGCCGTCTGTAGAATGCTATGCAGTTAGCAACCTATGTATGTGTATAAAGTATTGTATAACAAGTATTTATTAACCAATTTTAATCAATTTTTTAATTATGAAGAAATTAATGTTAAGTGCAGCATTCCTTATGTGTGGGGCTGCGGTGATGGCTCAATTTAATGTGAGTAATGTAAATCAAACTGGTAATGGCAACGGATCAAGCGTTGGACAAACTGGATTAAGCAACTATTCTACTGTAGATCAAGTAGGAGATACTAATGGTTCTGATGTTGACCAAGTAGGGCAGTACAACTATAACGATGTAGACCAATTAGGTAATGACAACTCTAGTGATGTGGATCAAAATGGATATAGTAACTACGCTGAAATGCACCAAGGGTATGGTAGTGGTGCTTCTGTAAATGATGGTAACTCAGGATACATCTGGCAAGATGGGGACTATAACGGTGCTCACATCGATCAGTATGGAGATACAGATGGATCTGATAATAACTATGCTTGGATTGATCAAGATGGAACTTACAATTCATCATACATGTCTCAAGTAGGAGATTACAATGGAGCTGAGAACCAACAAGATGGTTATGCTAACGGATCTACTATCTTACAATATGGTGACAGTAACTACGGTGGTGCTGGACAATATGGTGACTACAACTCAAACTGGATTTATCAAGTTGGAGATGGTAACTATGCATTGACTTTCCAATATGGTGAGAGTAATGATAGTGATGTGGATCAGTATGGAGACGGTAACACAGCTTATGCTACTCAGGATGGGTATGCAAACGTTTCTGATGTAGATCAATCTGGTGACGGTAACTATTCTGATACTTACCAGTCTGGAGATGAGAATGATAGTGACGTTGATCAAACAGGAGACTACAACTCTAGTACTGTTGGTCAGTCTGGATTCCTTAATGAGAGTAACGTAATGCAAATGGGTGATAGTAATACTAGTTCTGTTGGACAGTCTGGTAACAATCACTTAAGCAACGTAAACCAAATAGGAAACGGAAACGGATCTACAGTTTCTCAAAGCAACTAATAAAAACTAACCAATTTTTTAAATATAATCCGCGGTGGTAACATCGCGGATTATAAAATCAATTTCAAATTATGAAAAAATTAATGTTAAGTGCAGCATTCCTTATGTGTGGAGCTGTTGCAATGGCTCAGTTTAATGTGAGCACTGTAAATCAAACTGGATCTGGAAATGGATCTGATGTTGATCAAACCGGATTAATGAATGATTCTACAGTAGATCAGGTTGGTGATTCTAATACTTCTGATGTGGATCAAGTTGGAGCTACCAACGACAGTGATGTAGATCAGTTAGGTGATGGAAACTATGGCCAAGTTGGTCAATATGGAGATAGCAATGAAGCAGATATCCACCAAGGTTATGGAACTGGTTCATCTATTAATGATGGTAATACAGGATACGTGTATCAAGATGGTAACGGTAACACGGGTCACCTTGATCAGTACGGTGATACAGATGGATCTGATTATAACTATGGATGGATCAACCAAAATGGAGATGATAACAACTCATATATAGGACAAGTTGGAGACTTTAACGGTGGTGAAAACCTTCAAGTTGGAGACGAGAATAACTCTTATATCTACCAATCTGGTGATTCAAACTATGGTGGAGCAGGTCAATGGGGTGATAACAACAACTCTAATATCAACCAATATGGAGACAGTAATTATGCGTTAGCATTACAAACTGGCAACTATAATGGAAGTTCTATCAACCAGAATGGAGATAGCAACTATGCTTTTACGGAGCAAGTTGGTAACGCAAACAACTCTTTAGTAAACCAGTCTGGTGACTTAAACAATTCTAATGTTTTACAGTACGGAAACAACAATGGTTCTGGGGTTGCACAAATTGGAACATCTAACGATAGTGATGTGTACCAATCTGGTGATTTTAACAGCAGTAGTGTGTTACAAAATGGAATGACCAATGTTAGTGAAGTTGACCAAGTTGGTGACTCTAACTTCAGTGATGTGAAGCAATACGGAACTGATAACTACAGTGATGTTAACCAAACGGGTGACGCTAACACTAGTGGTGTAATCCAAAATGGATTGGAGCACACTAGTTATGTAACTCAAACGGGTGACTTCAATACTAGTACAGTTGACCAAACTGGAAACAACCACATGAGTACTGTGAACCAGTTAGGAAACGGAAATAGTTCTTCTGTTTCTCAAAGTAACTAAGAAGAAGGGAAATTTTGTTATAATACTTGACTAGCTAAGGCTAGTTGACTCCCTACTTTTATAGAGTGTAAGAGTGAGCTCATCCTTACTCTTACACTTTTTAAAATTTTATCAATATCTTTAATACATTAAATCACGTTGGTATGAAATCTATTGTAAAGCAATTTTTGTTTTTAGCGGGTTTTCTTGTTTTTTCTGGGGTCTTTGCTCAGACGTATAGTGGAGATGCTACTGTAACAAGTCAAGCAGCTTATGAATTGCAAAACTCAGGGAATACTACGACAAAAAGTGTTAATAGAGCACTGCGTGGAGAAAATTCTGTATTTATCAATCAAATAGGGGATTATAATAATGTGCAAGTGAATGCTTCGGCCAAAGAGTTAGATATTGAGGTCGTTCAAAATGGAGATGGTAATAGTGTGTATTTAAATAGTATGGCTGGAAAGATTGAACAGAAGATTTTTCAACAAGGAGATAATCATAACATAGTAGATTTTAGTTATAGCTCAAACGTTCACAATCTAGAATTAATTCAAAGTGGAAATAGTCAGAACCTTATATTATATGGGGAGAATTCTATTTCAGAAAAAATGAAGATAAAAATGGATGGAGATTCTCAATCTTTAGTGATTAGGAACTTCAACTAGTAAAATATTCATTATTAGGATATTACAATGTATATTATTTTTGTTGATGAGCGCTCATGGAAGCGCTCAAATTTATAATACCCAGGCGGAAGCTAGAATCGATATCCAATCTAATGGAGAGTTCTATGAAATTATTGGGTATACAGTAAATAAAACAGATGCTAATTTGTCCTTGCGATACGTGCTTACAGTGAACAAGAATGATACATTAGGTAATAACCAAAGTTTAGCTAAAAATGAACAGCAAGGAAGATTTATTTTGGCTCCTAATAGCAATAAAAAATTAGCTTCGTTAACCGTTAACTCGACAGAAAAAGATAGAACAATTGCTTTATTACTAATTTATAATGAAGAGAATAAGATTATTGCTAAGGATAGAATAGTACTTCAGCAATTGGAAGAAACCAAAAAGAAGAGAAAAGCAGCCATCCAAAAAGAACTCGACGAAAGATCTCTTGATGTAAAAGCTGGAAACAACGATGGTGCAGATGGTACCCTTACTGGCATTGTCGTAGAAAGTACGAAAACGAAACCTGGAAGAGATTTTTTTAAAGCCTTTAGCAGTATTTACCAGCGAAAAGCAATTAATGGAGAAAAAGTGGTCGTAATAAAAGAAATACTCGCTGTAGGGAGCAATACTAAAATAGAACTCGAAATAGATAATACCATTGTCTTTCAGTTTTTTGTTAACCCTAGGAGCGATTATATCGATCAGATGGCTAATATAGCCGTGGCAAGAACGGAAAACTATTTTGTCCGTCTTAGGAAAAATAGAAATCTCATAAAAAAGTACTAGATTTAAGCTATGAAAACAAACCTCACCATACTCATATTGTTTCTTTCCTTATGTTCCTATGGACAGCAGTTGGTGTATAAACCAATAAACCCTGCTTTTGGAGGAGAAACTTTTAATCACCAGTGGCTTTTGGCAGCGGCCAATGCGCAGAATTCATTTACCGATCCAAATGAAGATGCCAATCGCTCCGAGTTGGATCAGTTTTCTGAAAATTTGAATCGGCAAATATTAGGTCAGTTATCTCGTTCTCTGTTTAATTCACAATTAGCTGATGGACTTGAGCCGGGCAGTTTCAATTTTGGAAATCTAGCGTTAGAAATTTTTGAGTCTTCAGAAGGACTCGTTATTAATATCCTGGATATTTCCACAGGAGAACAAACACAAATTATCGTTCCTGGGGGTTAACCTCTAACAATCTATTTTATTTAGAATGAAAAAATATATTTACATACTCTTGGTATGCCTATTTGCGTCTAGCTGCGGTACGTACTTTAACCAGCCATTTACGCAGGATAAAGCCAAAACTGGAGAGTTAACTCCAAGAAGTAAAATACTAGAAGAATTCCCTTTGCCAAAAGATCCTGTGGTCGTTGGAGTGTATAACTTTAAAGATCAAACCGGGCAGTATAAGACTGTTGAGAACGGAAGTACATTTAGTACAGCTGTGAGTCAGGGAGCTACTACTATGCTAGTGAAAGCTTTAGAGGATTCTAAATGGTTTACTCCTATAGAAAGAGAAAATTTGAACAATCTTCTAAATGAGCGTAATATTATCCGCTCAACTCGTGAGGAATTTAGAAAGACCACCAATCCTAACGAACCTAAATTACCGCCACTTCTCTTTGCAGGAATATTGTTAGAAGGAGGAATTATTTCCTATGACTCGAATATTGTTACAGGGGGTGTTGGTGCGCGTTATTTTGGAATTGGAGGTTCTTCCCAATACCGTCAAGACCGAATGACAATTTACCTTAGGGCAGTTTCTACATCCAGTGGTAAGATTTTAAAGACAGTCTATGTTTCTAAAACAATCTTATCTCAAGCCATTGATGCTAGTTTGTTTCGATATGTAAATTTCCAACGATTGTTAGAAGTGGAAACTGGAATCACCAAGAATGAGCCAGTACAATTAGCAATGAAAGATGCCATTGAAAAAGCGGTAGAATCTTTAATCGTAGAAGGTATCATTGATGGACTGTGGACCACGGAAGAAGGGCCAGAGACAAATCAAATTATTGTTGATGATTATCTAAAAGAAAAAGAAGCAGAAGAATCTACCTTATTATATGGTCGCATACAAACGCCTAGAGATTATAAGAACGCATTTACCTTTAGAGCTTTTGCGAATAGTGTAAGTGGAGACTATCTAAAAAAACCTTTGAGTTATGGAGGTTCTGTGGGGTACTCCTATAAGATTACCGATCATTTAGATATCGCAGCAAATGTTAGTTATCAAAAGCTTCAAAGCGGACTTACCTACGAAAAAGATATGGTGGGAACGGATGTCAACCTGGAGTTTTTAATTCTCCCTTATGATAATTTTACCCCTTATGCCTATATAGGACTTGGGGCACTATTTGACCTAGAAGAAGAAGGGCCAACGGCCCAGTTCCCTAAAATAGAAGATCAATTTAAAGCTCAGCTAGGAATTGGACTGTCATTTTTAGTATCGGATAGAATAGCCCTGAAAGGTTTTCTAGAATCTAATATTTTATTCTCTGATGAATTGGATAATGTTGTTAGTGGTAAAAGGGATGATTACTATTATAATTTTGGAGTAGGACTCAATTATTTCTTCGGAAGAAAACGAAACGACACTCCTCTTGAAATTGAACGACTTGATAATAATTAAAGCGATGAAAAAGGTATTTTACATATATATAATGGCAGCCTTGACCCTAAGTGTAGTAGGGTTGCAATCTTGTTCTGAAGATGGCATTGCCGAAAATGGTTTTGGAACCATAGAAGGAAAAGTAGTGGTTAATGGTAGCAATGCACCTTTGGCCAATGCAAAAATAACAACCAACCCGTCCACTACGACTGTTTTTACCGATGAAAATGGAGACTTTACGCTTGGCGATATTGCCGTAGGAGAGTATTCCATTCAGGCAGAATTACAGGATTATATATCGGGAGTGCAAGGTATTACAACTCAAGCTGGACTTACATTTAACGTAGTGTTTGAGTTAAACGAAACCTCACAAGGAAATATACCTCCTTTGGCTCCAGTCCTAGTGACTCCAGTCGATAATGCCACACAAGTAGGAACTGATATTGATTTTATTTGGTTGTCCTCCAAGAATGATGATGATCCCATTATGTATAATTTCGAACTGAGAAATGGTGCCAATAACGAGATTTTAATTTCTGAGGCCTTGACCGATACTACGTATACGGTAACTGATTTAGATTTGGCGACCAACTATTTTTGGCAGGTGAGCGCTTCAGATGAAATTAACCCTGAAGTGGAGAGCAGTATCAGTAGCTTTTCCACCTTTGATGTATTTGATAATAGATTTTTCTTTACACGAAGAGTAGGTAGTAAAAATATTGTGTTTTCTGGAGATGACGTTGTGGGTGATGAAGGTGAACCTAATCAAGGGGTTTTTCAACTCACGCCTTCGGAAGAAAATAGCTTTAGACCTAGGTTGAGTAATGTAGAAAATAAAATTGCCTTTTTGCGAAATGTTGGAACTGCTACACAGATATTTACCATGGAGCGCGATGGGTCGGACCTTCGTCAAGTAACTAACGATATTCCTGTTGTAGGATTTAGACAAGATGAAGTAGATTTTAGTTGGAAAAGAGCAGGTGCACGAATCTATTATACGAATTTCAATAAGCTCTATAGTATTTCAGCCACCGGTACGGGTATAGGTTTAGAATACGAAGCTCCAGTAGGGATGTTTATAACTGAAGTAGACAGTAATGGTGCCGATAATAATTTGGCAATAAAAATAAATGACGCTACTGGTTATAACGCGAGAATTGTGATTATTAACCCTAATACAGATGTTGAAATTGCCGTCGTTGCAGAAAATTTTGCCGGTGCCCTTGGTGGTATAGATTTTTCTATAGACGGAACTAAGGTATTGTATACAAGAGATGTTTCTGGTTTTGAAAACGCTGAATACAGACAGTTGGACTCAAGAATTTTTGAATATGATATAGTCGCAGATACTACCATAGAAATTGAAACAGGAAAACCAGTAGGGACCAATGATTTAGATGCTAAGTATTCTCCGGATGAAGGAGCTGTTATTTATACAAACACCTCTAATGATGGAATATCTCAAAAAAATGTCTTTAAACATGTTTTTGGGGATAATGGAGCGAGCCGTGTTTTGTTATTTACAGATGCGTTTATGCCAGAATGGGAATAACAATTGTAAAACTTTAGGAATAAAAAACGTCTCGAATTTTCGGGACGTTTTTGCATTATGTATTTTTGTCGTAATATTTAAAGTATGAGTCAGGAGATTTCAAAACGGTATGCCCAAAGAGGGGTTTCCGCTGGTAAAGAAGATGTGCATAATGCCATCAAGAATGTGGATAAAGGATTGTTCCCAAAGGCTTTCTGCAAAATTGTCGAAGACCATCTTACAGGAAGTGAAGATCATTGTCTTATTATGCATGCAGATGGTGCAGGAACGAAGTCTTCTCTTGCCTATATGTATTGGAGAGAAACAGGAGATATCTCCGTTTGGAAAGGTGTTGCTCAAGATGCCCTTATTATGAATATTGACGATTTACTCTGCGTAGGTGCGGTAGATAATATTATGCTTTCTTCCACTATTGGGCGTAATAAAAACTTAGTTCCTGGTGAAGTTATTTCTGCCATTATAAACGGAACGGAAGAGCTTATTTTGGATTTAAAAAAGCATGGGGTTTCTATCCATTCAACAGGTGGCGAAACTGCAGATGTTGGAGATTTAGTGCGAACTATTATTGTAGACTCAACGGTAACAGCTCGTATGAAACGTGAAGATGTAATTGATAATGCTAATATTGCTCCGGGCGATGTTATTGTTGGTTTATCGTCTTTTGGGCAAGCTACCTATGAGCATGAATATAATGGTGGCATGGGAAGTAATGGACTTACCAGCGCTCGCCACGATGTATTTGGCAAAGTGTTGGCTCAGAGTTATCCCGAAAGTTTTGACCCTGCAGTTCCAGAGGACCTTGTCTATTCGGGT
>JAHZIZ010000458.1 GCA_022601215.1 Bacteroidota bacterium | reverse complement strand
TTGTGAAATTGATTTTGCTAGATCTCATACATGGTTTTTTGTATTAATATTCAGTGTTTTTTTTTTCTTAAGTCGGTTTTCAAGAAAACACCTAACTGTAACCGATCAAAGTTTCGCCCTGTAAAATGATTTTTTAAGTACCCCGCTTGTATTGCAAGATTACTATTGATATTATATCCTAAGGCTGTATACAAACGGTTCTGTCCAAATAGGGGCTCCTGTAGGTTGATAAATAGTTCGTCGTATGCCGTTAAAAACCATTGGTCATTTATAGGATACGTTAATCTCAAAAAGTAACGTGCTCTATGTTGTGTGTCTTTCCCAGTTATTGGATGATCAATAAATCGTTGCTCTAATCGATATCGATGACTAAATGACAACTTACCAACCTTGTTTTTTAGCACAAATTGTTGATAGATTCTATGTTCTGAAATGTTCTCTTCTCCATCAATATCTCCAAAATTTACGTCGGTAGTTATATTTCCATATCCCAAGGTCGCCATTGCGTTATTTGAGATATGATAATTAAGCCCTCCTCTGAGTAATAATTGATTAAAATTACCGAAGGTTTCGTAGTACCGTGCTTGAACTTCTGCATGAATACTAAGCTTTTCGGAAACCTTGTTGGTTGTAAAAAGCATGTACCAGGCACCCAAATTGTCTTCAGCAGTTTCCTGAGCTATCAATGCAGGAAAGTTTATAGTGAGCAGTGCTATAATTAAGAGTGTTTTTTTCATAGTGTTAATCGATTGTAAATGTTTTAATTGCTTTAAAAGGTGATATTTCAATGGTTTCCAGTTTAGCCTTATATTCTGGCCATGTGGTGTTAAAAAAGGCGTTGGTGGTCGATAACGCGCCCTTTAGAGCCTCTTTTGCTTGTGATACGAGTTGATTTTCTGTGGCAGTCATGCCATTTGGCCTGCTAGAGCTATACCAATTGGCACTTCCAATGCGCTGCATAACATTAACTTCTGGGTTTCGGGTGATTCCTTGACGCTTGTCTTCTTTCCCAATGTAGAAGGCTACAATCGAATCTATTTTTTTTACGATCTCCGAAGTTGCTTTTATCTGATCCTTGTATGTATCATCATCGTCCTTTGTCATCTTCTTTTTGAAATCTTCTGCAATCATTTTGTTTTCAATTAATTGCTTAACGGCGTCTGCCGCGGTTTGGGTCATCTTCTCTAATTCTTTTTCGGTAGCATAGCTTTCCTCAATAGATTTTTGAGAGACCGTAAGTCTTGGATCACTTGCAACTATTATGTCTGCACCAGTTTCTTTTTCCATATATTGAAGCGCAACTTTATAAGTGCCTGGTTTTACAGAAACACCACCTGGTTCTCTTTTTCTTTTTCGAATTGTACGAGAAGGTCTGTCACCTCCAGCTTCATTCATAAACCACCTCCAAGTATAAATTCCTGTGCTATCCGGAGTTTTACGTTTAAGGCTCCGTATGAGTCGATCTCCATCATAAATTTTGAGGTATAGGGAATCCTTAGATGGTCCTTTTATCTTTTCTTCCGAAATGTCCTCAGTATTCTCCTTTTCTTCTTCTTCGGAATTGGACGCTGCGGTTTCAGTCTTTTTAAAATAGAATTTCAAATGAGCGCCTCTACTGCGATTTTCGCCATTGTATAATGCATCACCGCCAAAGCGACTACCCGTGGGCTGTTGATATGCCGCTTGATAGGCTGTTGGGGGAGTAAATAGATGGACGTCATTGAGTAGAACACCTTTGTTCTTAGCAATCGTTCTCAGGGGGCGTATATCGTCTAAAACCCAAGCGGCTCTTCCGAAGGTACCAATCACCAAATCATGCTCCCTTTCTTGAATGACTAAATCTTTTACTGACGTTGTCGGAAATCCATGAGTCCATTTCTCCCAATTATTTCCTGCATCGATAGACACATACAATCCATCATCGGTACCTAGAAATAGTAAGTTTTTTTCAAGAGGGTCTTCTACGATACACAAGGTGTAACTTAAAACATCATTGCTATCAACAATACGAGTCCAATTTTTTCCATAGTTGGTAGTTCTGTAAGCATAAGGCGTGTAATTAAACCTTCTATAATCGTTGGCCACCAATAGTGCTTCCCCTTTATTCTTATTCGAAGCCTTTATTTGTACAATCCAACTTCCTTCAGGTAAACCATTAATGTTTTTAGTTACTTCATTCCAACTTTGACCTCCATTCTGTGTATAATGAACACGGCCGTCATCGGTGCCTACCCAAAGCATATTTTGTTCCAATGGAGATGGTTCTATGACCAAAATAGTCGTATGATTTTCGGCTCCTGTGGCATCCATGGTTAGTCCTCCACTTTCACTTTGTTTTTGTTTGTTAGGATCATTGGAAGTGAGGTCTTCTGAAATAACATTCCATGTTAATCCTTTGTCCGAACTCTTATGCACAAACTGACTTCCAAAGTAAATGGTACTGTTATTAAAAGGGTCCACATTAATTGCACTGTTCCAGTTGAAGCGTAATTTCACATCAGGATCAGGGTGCGTTGGACGGACGGTGTAATTATTTCCTGTTATCCAGTCGTATCGACTCACATATCCCTGCTGACTCATACTCCAGCCATAGCGACTGTCGTCTTTATCTGGCACTACATCAAATCCGTCTCCAAAACTAATTTCCTGCCAGTAGCTATTTCTAATTCCTTGCGCTTTCCATACATAGGCAGGCCCTCGCCAACTCCCATTATCCTGCATCCCACCATAGACATTGTAAGGAAATTCATTGTCAACATTGATGTGATAGAATTGCGCCACTGGTAAATTTCCAATAAATCGCCAAGTTTTACCTCCATCTTTGGTAATATTCATCCCGCCATCATTTCCATCAATCATAAAGTCTCCATTACTAGGATGAATCCACCACGCATGATGATCAGGGTGAACCCCATTATCAACACCATAGGCAGGCATTAGTTGATTGAACTTCTTACCTCCATCCTCAGATACATTGACATATGTAAATACCGAATAGACTCTATTTTCATTCTGGGGGTCCACATATATTTCAGAATAATAAAAAGGCCGATTTCCAATATCGTCATTATCGTTTATTTTTTTCCATTTAAAACCTCCATCCGTACTCTTGTACAAAGCATTTTTTTTGGACTCAATTAAGGCGTACATGATATTCGGTTTATTAGCCGCTATGGCAATACCTATTCGTCCCAAATCCCCCTTAGGAAGTCCATCGGCATCGGTTCTTTCTTCCCATGTACTTCCACCGTCGTGGGTGATAAATAACCCAGAGCCCTCGCCGCCACTATTAAAAAACCAGGGATCACGTTTGTGCTCCCACATAGCCACAACTAGTTTGTTTGGATTTGTAGGATCCATCACCATGTCTGCTACCCCTGTTTTATTGTTGCTAAATAATATTTTTTTCCAAGTGTTACCTCCATCAGTAGTTTTAAAAACGCCTCTTTCAGGGTGCTCTCCCCATGGAGAACCAATAGCGCCAACATAAACAGTGTTAGGGTCCGTGGGGTCAATAATGACTCTATGGATGTGCCTTGTTTTTTCTAGCCCCATGGATCGCCAAGTTTTTCCTCCATCAAGTGATTTGTAGACACCATACCCACCATTAAGACTATTTCTAGGATTTCCTTCTCCTGTTCCCACCCAAATCACAGATGGATTGCTTTGTTGTATGGCTATCGCTCCAATAGAGGCGGTTGGTTGATCCTCAAAAATGGGGTTCCACTTAATTCCTCCACTTTTGGATTTCCAGAGTCCTCCAGAGGCAGTACCAACATACATAACGTCCGGATTGTTAAGTACTACATCAATTGATGTAACGCGTCCAGACATACCACCAGGACCAATGTTTCTGGGTGTCATATCTTTTAAAATGTCCATGGAGAGTTTTTGCGCAAAAAGGGTAGAGCTTAGACAAAGCAATACCAACAGGGATAATTTTTTCATAGAAACTGCCGCTATGCGGAATTTTTGGTTGTTCGTTATTTTGAATTCATAAAGTTAATAAAATGAAAGCTCCCTTTTCTTAAATAGGTGTTAATGACTTTAGGATGTGAGCTATTATTTCTAAATTTAATGCTATGAAAAAGAAAACTCGTTCTAAAGACGAATTATCGACGGGTTTTGTGTTTACAAAACATACTCCTAAAGAACAGTCGCCTTTTGAAAGGTTGTTCGATATATTCCAAGAGTTGATTACCCATACTTCCGGTGACTTTGATGAGGCAATTGATTGGTTACGTCAATTGGACGAAGAGTATAAGCTAACTACAGATGATTACACAATTGATGATTTTATTGAAGACCTCAAAGCAAAAGGGTATATCCGAGAAGAGATGAAACCCGATGGAAGTGGTAAGGGTGATGGAAAAGGAGATATGAAAATTTCAGAGAAATTGGAACGGTCTCTTCGGAAAAGGGCTCTAGAGCAGATATTCGGAAAACTGAAGCGCAATACCGGTGGGAATCACAAAACAAAATACACGGGAAGAGGCGATGAGCAATCAGGAGAATATAGAAATTATCAATTTGGTGATACGTTAGAGCGTATTTCTATGACCGAAAGTTTAAAAAATGCTCAGATCAATCACGGTATTGGTGATTTGCATCTTACGGAGAACGATTTGGTCGTAGAAGAAACCATGTTTAAAGCGCAGATGAGTACGGTTTTAATGATTGATATAAGTCATTCTATGATCTTATATGGGGAAGATAGAATTACCCCAGCAAAGAAGGTGGCAATGGCTCTTTCAGAATTAATTACAACACGTTATCCGAAGGATACATTAGATATTTTAGTCTTTGGAAATGATGCTTGGCCTATAAAGATCAAGGATCTTCCATATTTACAAGTAGGCCCATATCATACCAATACCGTAGCAGGGCTCCAATTAGCAATGGATATGCTTCGCAGGAAAAGAAATACGAATAAGCAAATTTTTATGATAACTGATGGAAAGCCCAGTTGCTTGCAGTTACCAGATGGTCAGTATTATAAGAACAGTGCTGGTTTGGATCCGCATATTGTGAGCAAGTGTTATACCATGGCAAGACAAGCGAGAAAATTGCATATTCCAATCACTACCTTTATGATCGCTAATGATCCTTATTTGCAGCAATTTGTAGATCATTTTACCGAAGCCAATCAAGGAAAGGCGTTTTATACTGGTTTGAAAGGCTTAGGGGAAATGATTTTCACCGATTACGAAACGAATAGAAAAAGGAAATTGCGGTAGTTTCTACCAATACTTAATAGAATATATAGCTATGGATATAGAAAAGATAAGAACCTTCGGACATCTCAAAGATGCGGGATATGAGTACAAAACTGTGAAGGAGGAATTACGTCGAAACTTACTGCAAAAGTTAATGAAAAAAGAGCCTACATTTTCAGGAATTCACGGCTATGAGTATACCGTGATACCTGAGTTGGAACGAGCTATTTT
>JAHZIZ010000054.1 GCA_022601215.1 Bacteroidota bacterium | reverse complement strand
TATACGCAAAACGATTTACTATTAAAACTATGCAAATGGTGGGTGCCACTAAGCGTTTTATTCGCCGGCCGTTTATTTGGCGAAGTATGCGATTGGGATTATTAGGATCTGTATTAGCCTTAGGTGGTGTTTTAACTGTTTTATATTTTTTGGATAAAGCCTATCCACAATTGGGATTAATAGATGACAAAATACTGCTAGGAGGGTTATGTGCCTTCATTGTATTAATGGGAGTTGTCATTACCTGGATTAGCACCTTTTTTGCAACACAGCGCTTCTTAAATTTACGGACGGACGAATTATATTACTAAACGCTATGAAAAAATTACGCTGGATCATACCACTCTTTGCCATTCTTATTGCTGGAGGACTTATTATACTTAATGGTATGAAAATAGAAAACCCAACTTTGGCGGGTTGCGATATTATTGAAATTACTGCCTCAAGAGTATACGAAGGTTCTTCGAAAGACGTTATGATTTCGGCTCCTAACGGAGACACTTATTATATCAATCGAGGGTTAGAAGCAGGACTCACCATAGACGATGTAAAAAAGAAAATTTTAAATAAAAAAGTTATCTTGCACCTACCTAGGATCATGTATGATAAAATGACCAGTAAACATATTGCGCATATTAGCACAAAGACCAAGGTAATTTATTCTGAATACAAGTAGCTATGGGAGAAAAAAAAAGAAAAGAAGCGGCAAAACAAACAGCATTCATTTTTGAACGTAAAAATTATACCTTCATGATGATTGGGGCTGCCTTTATTACATTAGGTTTCATTCTAATGGCCGGAGGAGGTAGTGAAGACCCTAACATCTTTAACCCAGAAATCTACAGTTGGAGAAGAATCCGACTAGCACCTGCCATGATTCTTATTGGTTTTGGTTTTGAAGTCTACGCCATTTTACTAAATCCGAACAAAGCGAAATAACATATGGATGCTTGGGAAGCTATTGTCCTTGGGATTATCCAAGGGTTAACCGAATTTCTGCCTGTTTCCTCAAGTGGACATTTAGAGTTGGGGAAGGCCATTTTAGGAGACAACTCTGTTCCTGAAGAAAGCCTATTATTTACCGTAGTTTTGCACTTCGCCACTGCCTTAAGCACCCTCGTCATTTTTAGAAAGGACATTTGGGAAATTCTCCGTGGTTTATTACAATTTAAATGGAATGAAGAAACTCAATTCACAGCCAAAATAGCACTCTCCATGATTCCTGCCGCTATTATTGGAGTCCTATTTGAAGAACAACTAGAGGCTCTTTTTGGAGGAAGTATTGCTTTTGTTGGAGCCATGCTAATTATAACAGCTGTGTTATTATGGTTAGCAGACAAGGCGAAAAGCACCGGTAAAAAAGTATCTTTTAAAAATGCTTTGGTTATTGGTATAGCCCAAGCCATTGCTATGTTGCCGGGGATTTCAAGGAGTGGAGCTACTATTTCTACCTCCGTTCTATTAGGAAATGACAAGAGCAAAGCGGCTCGTTTTTCATTTCTAATGGTCGTTCCATTGATCTTTGGAAAGATTGCTAAAGATATTATGAGTGGGGATCTAAGTACCGAAACAACCAATCTTACTACCTTGGGATTAGGGTTTGCCGCAGCATTTATTTCGGGACTATTTGCCTGTACCTGGATGATCACCTTGGTACGCAGAAGCAAATTGAGTTGGTTCGCTATCTATTGTGTGATTGTAGGTGTTATTGCTATTATAGTTAGCTTTGCATAATGACTGCTGAAGACTACCAAACCGGACAAGTAATTCTTATAGACAAACCACTGGAATGGACTTCTTTTCAGGTGGTCAACAAAGTACGATGGCTTATTCGTAAGCAGTTCGATGTAAAGAAGATAAAAGTAGGGCATGCTGGCACTCTTGATCCATTAGCCACTGGCTTACTAATTCTGTGCACAGGAAAATTCACCAAGAAAATTGAAACTTTTCAAGCCCAACAAAAAGAGTATACTGGAACTATTACTTTAGGGGCTACTACACCAAGCTACGATCTTGAAACAGCAATAGACGAGCATTTTGATATTTCTGGAATTTCTTCAGAAAAAATCATCGCGAACACCAAACAGTTTGTAGGAGAAATACAACAGCAACCGCCTGTGTTTTCGGCACTTAAAAAAGAAGGGAAACGCCTATATGAATTTGCCAGAGCTGGTGAAAAAGTGGATATTCCAACACGAACCATTCACATATCCGAATTTGAAATCACTAACATCAATCTCCCAAAAGTAGATTTTAGAGTAGCTTGTAGCAAAGGAACTTATATTCGTTCTCTAGCCTATGACTTTGGCAAGGCTCTGAATAACGGTGCCCATTTGTCTGAACTACGTCGTACCAAGATTGGAGAATTTAATGTAAATGCCGCAATCTCCATTGAGGAATTTGAAGTTTCCATAAAAAACTCTTAATTTGACCGTTAAATCTTCTTAAACCCAAGCTAACCAACCTAATTTTTATTTCTTTTTACCCCAATGAAGTTCAACTATTCTTATAGAGCATTCCTTATTACCTCACTTTTAGTGGGGAATCTGGTATTGCTGTTAGTTAGTGTAAAACTCAATAAGAAGCAGACTAATACGGAAGATGTAATGCCCATAACCTATGAAGAGGTTTTACCCGAAGATGAGGAAATCGCTCTTTCTATGGACAATGTCAAAATAAACACCAATACCGCTTACAATGAGGCTGAGAAATTTATCCGCGAATTAGAGGACAGCAGAAACACAACAATGCCTCTTGAAGAAGATAGTAATCCATTAGAGGCCGCCGAGGCTCCGGACTATTCGAAGCAAGATGCCACAATCTCCGACGCTCAGCAACAACTCAACAACATTAAGAAAAAGCTCTCTCAGAAGCCTCAAAAAAAGAAGGCTGAAATGGGTGCCTCCGTAAATAGAAAAACAACTATTAGCTATAGCCTAACCGATCGCAAACAGCTTAGCCTACCTAACCCTGTTTACACCTGTGACAGCGGTGGCAAAATTGTAATTAACGTAGAAGTAAACACCTTAGGAAAGGTAACAAAGACGACCTTTAACAAAGCGGCCTCCACCACGACCAATGGCTGTTTAATAGACAGCGCAATAGAATACGCTCGCACAGCGAGATTTACAACTAAAGCAGGTAGATCTAGCCAAATTGGCACCATATCCTACAGCTTCCCTGGAAAATTTTAATCTATTAGACGGGCTAAATCTTGCAGTGTATTTTGGGACTTATCTTTATTATACCAAACTTGTAAATCTTGTTTAAATTCTGGCGTGAGTTTTCCATGAGCCTCTTTATAATCTGCGACCATCTTTGTAGCAACGGTTGGTCTTGGTCCCCAATCAGCAATTATCTCTTGAGAATTATTATCAATGACCACCAACTTAGGAATAGACATAGCTCCATTGGTTAAAAAAGCATTCATAAGATCTAAATGCTCATCTCTTTGTACTACTTTAAAATCAATATTGGGTGTTAACTCGGCCAGTTTATTCATTGCTGGCATAGTTTGAGCTGCATCTCCACACCAACTTTCAGTAATAATCAACCATGTATGATTTCCTCTAAAATTTTCAAACTTTTCTTGTATCGTTTCCGAAATTCTAACTGTTTTATCCAGTCGTTTCATTCTTGAATGATTCAACAATGTATAATTAGTTAGCGCTTCCGTCTGATTTGGTCCTGTACTGGTACCATTTTCTACATGATTAGCCACCAAGGCTCTATAGTCTGCATAAGAAATAGCTTTTGAAAGACTCTCTTGTACTATTTCTCTTGTTTCTGAAGT
Source organism: Bacteroidota bacterium (assembly GCA_022601215.1). GTDB lineage: Bacteria > Bacteroidota > Bacteroidia > Flavobacteriales > Flavobacteriaceae > Aureisphaera. The sequence goes on along the minus strand of JAHZIZ010000054.1, from coordinate 597 downwards.
TTTTGTCATAAGTTCCATAGCGGATAAGTCGCAAATTTAAGTAAAACTTACTACCTTTCTATGAACTAACAATTTGACACTATATGACTAAAACCAGATGTGGTTGGTGTGGAGAAGATCCACTCTATATGGCCTATCACGACGAAGAATGGGGAGTTCCTGTGAAAGACGATGCTTCCTTGTTTGAATTTCTAATTTTAGAAACTTTTCAAGCGGGGCTTAGTTGGATCACCGTCCTACGCAAGCGTGAAAACTTCAGAAAGGCTTTTGATCAATTCGATTACAAAAAGATTGCTAATTACGATCAAAGCAAAATTGATAGCCTCCTCCAAGACGCAGGGATTATTAGAAATAAATTAAAAGTAAACGCCACCATCACAAATGCCCAAGCCTTTATGAAAATACAGGATGAATTTGGAAGCTTTAGCAAATATATTTGGAGTTTTGTAGACAATAAGCCTTTGAAAAATAGCTTTAAAAGCTTAAAAGATGTTCCCGCTAATACCGGAACAAGCGATGTCCTGAGTAGGGATTTAAAAAAACGAGGGTTTAAATTTGTCGGGACTACAGTAGTGTATGCGCATATGCAAGCCACTG
>JAHZIZ010000457.1 GCA_022601215.1 Bacteroidota bacterium | reverse complement strand
TCATCATAAGGACACGAGTCTCATTTTCCGCGGCAGGAATTCCATAATGTGATAATACTAGCTTTAGGTTGTCTTTTAGGCTTCCGTACCAGGTTGGAGTGCGCTGTGGAATGTAGACTAATTTTGTTCTCAAATCAAATTGATCCGTTTTTTTTCCTTCAAAATGATAATGGATATTGCCACTTGTTGGCTTTAATTCTTGGGCCAGTGTTCGAAGTAAAGTTGTTTTTCCATTACCATTTTCACCTACCAAACCATATACGTTTCCTTTTGTTAGCTGCACATCGACAGGTCCGAGATGAAATCTATTTTTGCCATAACTTTTCTCTAGTTTCTCAGCGGTGATAAGCGGAGCTGCGACCATTTCTGAAATCGGGATTTCACTTAGTTTCTTTAAAAGTTGCTGAGATTTGTCAATTAACAATTGAGTGTTTTCTGGATGTTGTTCCTTCCAATCAGTTAATGCAATGACTTCATTATAGATGTCCATGTCCTGGGTATCCATGGCGCAATCCATAAGCCTTCTGTACCCTAAGTCAATATCTTCGTTTTTAAAATAATGAGAGACCTCTTGAATTCTTTCTTCTGCTTTGGTCATAAAAGGGATATGTTTACGAGTTGTTGTGCACACTATCAAGGGGTTTGAAAGTGTTACTTCGGCATTAGTTTGTATCTTTGTGCCCGCTTGCTAAACTACGAGAATGAACGCTAATAAAAAAGTCGCATTTTATACCTTAGGCTGTAAATTAAATTTCAGTGAAACGTCTACAATTGCACGTAGTTTTTCCCAGGAAGGGTTTGATAGAGTAGATTTCACTGAAGTGGCTGATATCTATGTCATAAATACTTGTAGCGTTACGGAAAATGCTGATAAGCGATTTAAGACAATTGTGAAGCAGGCTCAAAAGGCGAACCCTGATGCTTTTGTTGCCGCTGTTGGATGTTATGCTCAGTTGAAACCACAGGAGTTGGCTGATGTTCATGGCGTAGATCTTGTCCTTGGTGCTACCGAAAAGTTTAAAATCACAGATTATTTAAATGATCTTTCTAAAAATGATTTTGGAGAAGTCCATTCGTGCGAAATTCAGGAAGCTGATTTCTATGTGGGCTCTTACTCCATCGGAGATCGTACACGTGCCTTTTTAAAAGTTCAAGATGGTTGTGATTATAAATGCACCTATTGTACCATTCCATTGGCACGTGGGATTTCTCGAAGTGATACACTGGAAAACGTACTTACGAATGCCAGTGAAATTTCAAAAAAAGGAATTAAAGAGATCGTTCTAACGGGTGTGAATATTGGTGATTATGGGAAAGGAGAGTTTGGAAATAAAAAACACGAGCATACCTTCTTCGAGCTATGTGAGGCTTTAGACACCGTGCCTGGAATTGAAAGGCTTCGGATTTCTTCTATCGAGCCCAACTTGCTAAAAAATGAAACAATAGATTTTGTGTCTAAATCAAAATCATTTGTGCCACATTTTCACATTCCGCTTCAAAGTGGAAGCAACGCTATTCTAAAACAAATGCGTCGAAGGTATATGCGTGAATTGTATGTGGATAGGGTAAATAAAATTAAAGAAGTGATGCCAAATGCCTGTATTGGGGTGGATGTGATTGTTGGTTTTCCGGGTGAAACTGATGCACATTTTTTAGAGACCTATGAGTTTTTAGCCGAACTGGATATTTCATATTTACATGTTTTCACCTATTCAGAAAGAGATAATACTGCAGCCGCAAGTATGGAAGAAGTGGTGTCTAAAAATGTGCGAAGTAAACGTAGTAAAATGCTAAGAGGGCTCTCTGTAAAGAAACGAAGAGCCTTTTATGAAAGTCAGTTAGGAACCAACAGAACGGTATTATTTGAAGGAGAAAATAAGGAAGGATTTATTCACGGTTTTACCGAAAACTATGTCAAAGTTAAAACACATTGGAATCCAGCCTTAGTAAATACTTTGCAAGAAGTCACCCTAACCACAATAGATCAAGATGGTTTGGTGCGTTTAGAATTTGTAGCGCAAAAAGTGTTGCGTTAAATACTGATTCCTACGGGGAGTAGGCTTTTGTATTTTCTGCGATTGCGACGCATAAAACCAGCAATTTCTGGGCTGGTTGGAACCAAGCTTATCCCTCTGTCTTTTACCTCGTCAAATACGGCTTTAATAAAAATGTCTCGAAAACCTTGGTCTTCTAATTCCTCAGGCATAGAATATTTTGTCAAGAAAATTTTGCGATCTTGGAGTGCGTACTCAATACGCGCCATATTATCGCCAACCTCGAGTTCGAATTGTCTTAAAAATTCATTGTCAGTAATTTCAACATCTTCAATCATAGGGAAGTTTTTACTATTAGTTCATTGGTACTTCAATAAGCAATACACGACTGCCACTGGTCACGGAAAGAGAAACTTCTGGGGTGTTCCAAATTCCTATGGCATCTCTATCGCTAAGTGTTTCATTATCAACAACAACACTGCCGTTAATTACCATAAGGTATATGCCGTTTGATGGCTGTTGCAAGGCATAAGTTGTCGTTGTATCTCGGTCAAAGTCGCCTATATTAAAATAAGCGTTTTGATGTATCCAAAGTTCATCATCATTGGCTTCGGACTTAGGTTTGATAACTGTCGTTAGTGCATTGGCTCTAAGCATTGGAGCTATTTCTTTTTGATCATAACGTGGAGTCACATTTTGAGTGTCTGGAAGTAACCAAATTTGAAACAACTTTAACTCCTCCGTAGTACTGGCATTACGTTCGCTGTGCTCAACTCCGCTTCCTGCACTCATGACCTGTATGTCACCGGTTGTAACTACACCTTCATTACCCATAGAATCCTTGTGTTTTACAGCGCCTTTTTGAGGGATCGTGATAATCTCCATATTTTGGTGGGGATGAGTTCCAAAACCCATGGCCGGAGCAATCACATCGTCATTTAATACTCTTAAGCGCCCAAATTGTAACCTATTGGGGTTAAAATAGTTAGAAAAACTAAACGAATAATTGGCGCGCAACCAGCCGTAATCAGCGCTGCCACGTGTAACTGCGGGGTGTAAAATCTTCTCCATCAATGCCAATAATGCGTTTAAAGAATTCTATCTTTGTTAAACAAAGTTACAAAAAATAGCAAGGCAAAAGCGTTATTTAGCTGTTAAAGCCTTATGATTACTGAAATGACTCACATTTATTTTGTTCCCGGACTTGCCGCAAGTAGAGAGATATTTAAGAATATTATCCTGCCTAGAGATCAGTTTGAAATACATATTTTAGAATGGCTAATACCAAAAAAGAATGATAGTATTACTAGCTATGCAGCACGTATGGCTTCTAGGATTGAACATAAAAATGCAGTGTTGGTAGGTGTGTCGTTTGGAGGAGTGATGGTTCAGGAAATGAATGCTTTTTTGTCCCTTCAAAAACTGATCATTGTGTCCAGTATAAAGAACAAAAATGAACTCCCGAAGCGACTCCTATTTGTTCGAAAAACTGGGGTGTATAAATTGCTACCCACAGGTTGGGCACTCAGTGTTAAAGACCTAACAAAATTGGCTATTGGCCCTAGAAGTAAAAAAAGGCTTAGGTTGTACCAAGAATATCTATCCGTTAGAGATAAAGCGTATTTAGATTGGGCTATAAG
>JAHZIZ010000456.1 GCA_022601215.1 Bacteroidota bacterium | reverse complement strand
GTTGTTTTCTTTATACAAGTCATGACCATTCGATATAAGGGTGTATAGTGCGAATAGTGGAAAACCAGAAATAAAAATAGAGCGTAGTAATTGTTGCATGTGGTATGTACTCGTACGATGTTAATTTGAATGGCAGTAAAAATGCAAATAATTTTGTAAATTTAGGAATCTCTCTTGAGTAATTCCCCGCTTATTTAAGTTATATGCGTGAAGATTTTCTTCAATACTTGTGGCGGTTTCAAAAATTTTCTAAAAGACAATTGGTCTCCACACAGGGAGAGGCTATTCAAGTTCTAAAAGTGGGCGTTCATAATAAGAATGAAGGCCCAGATTTTTTATTCGGAAACGTAAAAATAGGAGTCCAAGTATGGGTTGGTACGATAGAGGTTCATATTTCCTCCTCTCATTGGTACGCTCATCATCATGAAACAGATCCTAATTATGATAATGTAATACTTCATGTCGTTTGGGAACACGACATGGAAGTTTATCGGAAAGATGAGACGGTAATTCCTACCTTAGAATTAAAGAATAGGGTAGATCGTACTTTGTTGTCTAATTATCAGCGTCTGTTTAATGGAGATAAACAATGGATACATTGTGAGGATTGCTTTGGTAGTGTTTCTAACTTAATATTTCATGGTTGGATGGATCGTTTATACCTAGAACGTTTAGAGCAAAAGTCGCTACTTATTAGAAAATTGCTGGAAGTCAAAAAAAATGATTGGGAAGCAGTGCTATTCGTGTTGCTGGCTAAAAATTTCGGCTTGAAGCTTAATGGACCTTCTTTTTTAAGCATAGCCCAGTCCATACCCATGTCCATAGTAAGAAAATGCAAACAAGATGCTTTGCAATTGGAGGCCCTCCTTCTGGGGCAAGCTGGTTTGTTGGAACGCGAACGTGCGGATCTTTATTATGAGCAATTGCAAAATGTTTATACCTATCAAGAATTAAAATGGCGTGTGGATGCCATAGGTGTCATTGCACCTAAGTTTTTTAGGTTGCGTCCACCCAATTTCCCAACCATACGTTTGTCGCAATTGGCTGTACTGTGGACACAAACTACAGGGTTATTTTCTCAACTTATTTTTAGGAAAACCCTAAAGGAGTTTTATGAATTGTTCGATACTGCCGCGGGACGGTATTGGGATCATCATTATAACTTTGAAGTTAGTTCTTCTCATCGCAAGAAGCGTCTGTCTAAGAACTTTATACATTTATTACTTATTAATACTGTGATTCCGCTCCAGCATTGTTATGCTGCGTTTCAGGGGCGCGATGTTTCTGAAGAAATCATTGCGTTGGCATCGGAGATGAAAGCGGAACAGAATATTATTGTCAAGAAATTTAATCAACTTAGGGAGTTTGATGGTACTGCTCTCGAAAGTCAGGCATTACTTCAACTAAAGAATGAGTATTGCAATAAACACAAAATGTTTACAATGCAAAGTGGGGAATGCTTTACTCAAAAAGTAGTAATTTGCACACATGCTTCAGTTCATATATAATATTAGGCATTATTTTGAAAAACATGGTTATTATGTTTGTGCTCGACTAGCCGATAGATTAGGAATGCGGGCTAAAAGTGTACGGCTCTTTTTTATTTATGTCTCCTTTGCGACCCTAGGGGCAGGCTTTGCAATCTACTTAACATTGGCCTTTTGGTTGAAGCTAAAGGATTTGGTGTATAGCAAACGGACTTCAGTATTTGATTTATGAATAGATTTTTACAATCTAAAATAACAGGGGCATTGTTGTTACTCCTATTAGTGTTTCTAATAGGAGTGTTTGGTTTTGTATATGCGTTTGCATATACTTGGATTGACGCCATTTATATGACGGTGATTACGATCACAACAGTTGGTTTTGGTGAATTACACCCATTGAGTCCATCAGAAAAAATATTCACCTCTCTTCTTATTCTTTCTAGTATCTTTATTGTGGGTTATGCCATTAAAGTGATTTCAGAATATGTATTGAGTCAAAATAATATTGGTAACCTAAGACAAAAGAAAGTGAAAAAACAAGTGGATGCTTTAGACAATCATATCATAGTTTGTGGATACGGAAGGAATGGGAGACAGGCCTCTCAAAAATTAGCCGCATATAACACGCCTTTTGTGGTCGTAGAAATGAACGACGAGGTAATTGATCGTTTTAAAGAGGATAAAGTGTTATTCATTCACGGTAATGCCGATGAAGATGAAATACTGTACAAAGCGGGAATAGACAGAGCGTCTACTTTAATTTGTGCACTACCTAGTGATGCAGACAACTTATTTATAGTATTGTCCGCTCGACAGATAAACAGTAAGCTCAAGATTATAAGTCGAGCTACTGAAGAAACCAGTTATAAGAAATTGAAATTAGCAGGTGCGGATAATGTAATCATGCCCGATAGAATAGGAGGTGCCCATATGGCCTCTTTGGTTGTGGTGCCAGATTTGGTGGAATTCTTGGATAATTTAACGGTGTCTGGAGAAGAGGATAGTATTAATGTAGAGCAAATTCCGTTTAAAAAGGTCTGTCCTTCAGGCGAAGAGTTGGCTATAACCGACTTAGATTTAAGAAAGAAGACAGGTTGTTCTATTATAGGCTACAAAAGTCCGTCTGGCGAGTACATAGTTAATCCAGAGCCTACTACCCTTATCGAAAAAGACTCTAAGCTTATTGTGATTGGGCGTCCCAATCAGATTGAGCGCTTAAAAGAACTCTATAATGTTTAGAAAAGGTTAAGAAATTAAGATGCAAAAATTGGATGAGCGCATTTTTTTTAGCATCTTGCCTCTCGTTAAAACTAAAAATAACCAATATACTCCCATCATGAAGAAATATCTTCTATCATTATTCGCAATGCTTATTCCAATATTAACCTTTGCACAAGAAGGCGAAGAACTAGGATTGGATCAAAAAATTGACCAAGCATTTGCTCCTGTTTCGCAATTCTTTAACGATTTAATTTTCTTCCCAGTATACTCAAGTGATGCTATTACAATACCTTTTGTATTGGTGTTATTAGTGGGAAGCGCATTATTTTTCACCATTTATTTTGGATTCCCTAATGTTCGCTTTTTTGGAAAAGCTATCAATGTTGTAAGAGGAAAGTATGATGATATAGATCATGCAGTTTCAGAGCCTATGTATGGAGATTCCACTCCTGGAGGTGATGCTATAGAGACAATAAGAGATGAAAGCAAGGAAGGAGAAGTGAGTCACTTTCAGGCGCTTGCGACAGCTGTATCCGGAACCGTGGGTAATGGAAACATTGCTGGGGTTGCATTGGCAATTGCCTTAGGAGGTCCAGGAGCCACCTTTTGGATGATAGTTTGTGGATTGTTAGGAATGTCTACCAAATTTGTAGAATGTACCCTTGGAGTTCAGTACAGGGATGTAGATGAAAATGGAACTGTTTATGGAGGTCCCATGTATTACATTAGTAAAGGATTAAAAGCAAGAGGTTTTAAAACTTTTGGAAAAATTGCTGCAGGAATTTTCGCGGTATTCTGTATTGGTGGGTCATTTGGAGGAGGTAATGCTGCCCAATCTAATCAAGCGACCATTGTTATTAAGGAGTTATTTAACTGGGAAAGTACAGCGGCCGGTGCTATTGTTGGTCTAGTGTTGGCTATTCTTGTAGGTATTATCATCATTGGTGGTATCAAAAGAATTGCTTCGGTGACCGAGAAAGTAGTGCCGTTTATGGCAGTAATGTATATTGCCGCTTGTCTGTATATTATCTTCAGTAATTTCGGATTAATAGATGATGCGATTGGTTTAATTGTGAGAGAAGCATTTAATCCAACAGCCTTCGGAGTAGGGTCGGTAATTGGTGTCCTCTTGGTAGGTTTTCAACGAGCAGCCTTCTCAAATGAAGCTGGAGCGGGTTCTGCTTCTATTGCGCACTCTGCCGTAAAAACAAAGTATTCGGCAAGTGAAGGACTAGTAGCACTATTAGAACCGTTTATTGACACGGTTGTGATTTGTACCATGACAGCTTTGGTAATTGTAATTTTCAACTTCTCAGGCGCATTTGTGTATGGTGGAGATGGAACAGGGGCTGTTTTAATTGACGGTATCGCATACGAAGGAGCGGGTATCACTTCAAAAGCATTTGCTCAGTATATTCCTTATTCTAATGTATTCTTAACGATAGCTGTAGTGTTGTTTGCTGTTTCTACAATGATTTCTTGGTCTTATTACGGGCTGCAATCTTGGAAGTTCTTATTTGGAAGAGGTAAGACAGCAGATTTAATCTATAAGTTATTATTCTGTACGTTTGTAGTTATTGGTGCGGCTGCAAGTATGGGGTCTATTTGGACTTTCTCAGATGCGATGATATTTGCAATGATCTTCCCTAATATGGTAGGATTGTTCTTCCTTTATCCAGTGGTTAAGAAGGAGCTGCAACGCTATCTTGAAGCTATAAAAATGGCAAAGTAATTTATTAAAAATTAAGAGAATGAACTTCTGAAAACTCCCCAGTTTTTAAACTGAGGAGTTATGCAAAAAATAAATTTAAAATCCCAATTCCACCTTAATCAAGGTGAAAGAATTGGGATTTTGTTCTTAGTGGTTACCTTGTTAGTGTTTGGGTATGTAAATTTTTTTGTTTCTTTTGACGAGGAATCGACACTCGATATTGACAGCCCAGAAATTGAAGCCCTCCATCGTAAGATAGACTCATTACGCTGTGTGGAAATAGAAAATCGAAAGCCAAAAAGCTATCCGTTTAACCCTAATTTTCTCACAGATTATAAAGCCTATACCTTTGGAATGTCCCCTCAATCTTATGATCGTTTCAAAGCTTTTCGAACGCAAAATAAATGGGTGAATTCTAAAAAAGAGTTTCAACAAGTCACTGGAATTTCAGATTCTCTTTTGAACGTCATGAGTCCTTACTTCAAATTTCCAGATTGGGTGACTCATCCTAAACCAAAATATCGTTCTAAAACCCGAGTTTATTCAAAAATTGCAGAGGAGAAAAAACAAGACCTTAATACGGCAACAGTTGAAATGCTTCAGTCAGTGCCTGGAATAGGAACCTATTTTAGTAAACGAATAGTGCAATTGAGAAACAAGCTCGGAGGTTTTTTCGCTATTGAAGAACTACATTCAGTTTGGGGGCTGAAACCCGATGTCATTGAAAAAGTAGGGTATCAGTTTGCAGTGAAGACTCCAAGACCAATGGTGAAATTAGATATCAATACATCATCGGCTTCAGATTTAGCTACTTTGCCTGGTATTTCATTCGAATTGGGGAAAGATATTTGGGAGTTTGTGAGAGTGAGAGATGGCATTGATTCCCTAGAGGAATTAGCTAAAATTGAGCAATTATCCGAAGGGCAATTACAGTTAATTAGATTATATTTGTTCGTTGAGCTGTAAGGATTACGCTCCTCAAATTTGTTAAACCCAATCCCGAATTAATAGTATGTATTTTACAGAAGAGCACGAATTTTTTAGAAAGAGTTTTAGAGATTTCCTTCAAAAGGAAGTAGTACCTCATATTAACAAATGGGAGAAAGAAGGAGCCATAGAGCGTTTTATCTGGGAAAAGATGGGTGAAATGGGATATTTTGGTATTTCGTACCCTGAAAAATATGGTGGATTGGAATTGGACATCTTTTATTTGGTGATCTATCTGGAAGAATTACAGCGAGTAAATAGTGCTGGTTTTGCCGCAGCTATGTGGGTGCATCCATATTTGGCTATGACACATGTCAATGCTGAAGGTAGTGATGCTATCAAAGAAAAATATATGGGTCCAAGTATTCGTGGAGAAAAAATGGGGTGCCTTTGTATTTCAGAACCTTTTGGAGGAAGTGATGTTTCTGGCATGAGAACTACTGCCGTGAAGGAAGGTGATGAATATGTGATTAATGGATCTAAAACTTTTATAACTAATGGGATTTACAGCGACTACTTAGTAGTTTCCGCTAAGACTAAACCAGAATTAGGAAGTAAGGGAATTAGCATGTTTATCATGGATCGAGATACGCCTGGAATTTCTGCCACCAAACTTGATAAATTAGGGTGGCGTGCTAGCGATACAGCAGAAATTGCCTTCGACAATGTTCGCATACCAACAACAAATCTGTTAGGAGAGCCAGAAAAAGGATTCAATTACCTTATGCAGCATTTGGCGTTAGAGCGTCTAATAATGGGAATTAATGCCCATGCTCGTAGTGAATGGGCAATTGAGTATACCATGCAGTATATGAAAGATCGTGTGGCTTTTGGAAAGTCTTTGGATAAGTTTCAAGCCTTGCGTCATCGTGTTGCCGATATGGCCAGTGAGGTAGAGATGTGTAAAACATTTAATTATGTGACAGCTCAGCGTCTCGGTAATAAAGAATATGTGGTTAAGGAAGCCAGTATGTCTAAGCTTATTTCAACGCGTGTAGCGGATGAAGTTGCCTATGAATGTCTCCAGCTATTAGGGGGCTATGGTTACATTGAAGAATATCCACTTGCAAGGAATTTACGTGATAGCCGCCTAGGTCCTATTGGAGGTGGAACGAGCGAGATACTGCGTGAAATTATTGCAAAAATGGTTATTGACGGGAAGGATTACAAACCGGCAACATAACTTGAGATAAAAGATCACGTTAGTATTTACGGCATATCTTTTGGTATAACCCAACTATCAATTTAAATACATTTCATATGATGAAGGATTGTTATCGAAAATACCTAACCACCCTACTTATGACTTTTACGTGTGTCTTAGGGTATGGACAAATTGAGATCAAAGGAAAAGTTTCAGATTTTTCCACTTTTATGCCCGTGGAGAGTGCGAGTGTCTATGTTGAGAATACAACTATTGGAACGGTTAGTAATTCGGATGGGAAGTTCTTATTACTTGTTCCCAGAAAATACGAGAACGACACACTCACCATCTCGTCTATTGGCTTTAAAAGTTTTAAAACTGCCATTAAGGATTTTGATCCTGCGGAAGATATCTACCTAGAGGCGGACATTGCCTCCTTAGATGAGGTGATTCTTATTGCCGAAACACGCCCTAAGACTGGGAATGATATCGTAATGAGGGCTTTAGAAGAATTAGAAGATAATTTACCTGAGCGTGCCTACATGCAAAAAGGGTTCTTACGACACAAGGAGCGAAATAGAAAAGAGTATAAGTGGTTAATTGAAAGCGCTTTAACTATTTATGATTCCAGTTATGCGGCCGGTGCTAAAGATCATTTAAAAATCAATGTTGATGAGGTGCGAAAGAGTTATGATCTTAGGGATGTAGATAGTTTGTTCGCCTATGCGGCCTATCTGAAGTACAAAACGAATAATAAGAAATT